>JBJONS010000460.1:0-24293 GCA_046051725.1 Pseudomonadota bacterium
CTCAGCCGGTCCTCGCCGTCCAGCGCGCAAGGGCCGCGCTGCGGGCCGAGCTTGGGGCTGTCGATGCGGTCGACGGCGGTCGCGCCGAGCCGGAGCAGGCCGTCGACCAGGGTCGGATCCCAGAGCGCGCCGGGCGCTAGGCAGGGGCGCTCCAGCGGGACCGGCAGGGTCAGCACTTGGCCCGCCGGCAGCCGCATCGCGCGGTCCACCCGGCCATCTGGACCGCAGCCGACCGCCCAGGGACCGGCGAGGGCCGGCAGGCGGGGGTCGGCGCAGCGGGCCGCGACCGCGTACAGCGGAGCGGTGGTGCCCCGGTTGACCCGCGCCGCGGCGGGAGCGCCGACCAGGCTGAGGCCTGCGCAGAGCAGCGCGAAGCACGTCGCCGTGGCGGTCCGGCGTGCAGATGACGGGGGCGAGGCGGGCGACGCGGGCGCCCTGAGGCCGCCGCTCTGGATGGACCCGTCGCGGGGCGGGGCCCCTCCGATCGACGCGAAGCGGCGCGCCCGCACGTCCTCAGCGCGCGGCGGCCGCCGCCACGCCGCAGCAGGACACCGTGTAGGTCACGATGTCGCTCGTCGTCGCGCCGGTGCAGTCGGTCGCGCTGAGCTGCAGCTCGTAGACGTTGTTCTCGCAGGCGCTGATCGTGATGGGCGCGGCGTTCTCGAGCCGGGCGGTGGTCGAGAGCTCGGTGGCGTCGCCGATGGTGGCGTCGCCGCTCACCACCTGCCAGCTCGTCACAATGGCGTCGCCGTCGCTGTCGGACACGGTGGCGTCGGCGCCGAGCTCGACGGTCAGGTCCTCGCAGCTCGCGCACACATAGGAGTAGCCGGAGGCCCGGCACTCGGCGTCACCGCCGGCCAGCGTCGCGCCGAGGCCGGCGTTGACCACCGGAGGCGTGTTGGCCACGCGCTCGCTCGCGTCGATGACGAGCAGGTCGGGCGCCGACCAGCTGATCCCGTCGGAGACCGCCAGCGACACGAGGTAGGTGCCGGCGATGTCGGGGTAGAAGGTCGTGCTGACCGCGCTGCGGTTGGAGAAGTTGGCGTTGGTCGCCGTCGAGCCCTCGGGCTTCTCTTGCAGCGCCCAGGCATAGGTCAGCGGCTCGCCGTTGGGGTCGAAGCTGCCGCTGCCGTCGAGCGCCAGCGCGGTGCAGTCCTCGCCGGCGATGTCCTCGCCGGCCATCGCGGTGGGCGGCTGCGGCGAGGCCGAGCTGACCCGCAAGATCGCCGTGTCAGGCGCCGAGCTGACCAGGCCGTTGTTGACCACCAGCGCCGCGACGTAGATGCCGCCCGCGTCGGGGGTGAAGCTCGCGTTCACGGTGGTGTCGCCGTCGAGCCCGGTCAGGGCGCTGGCCGCCGGCGCGGACTGCAGCGTCCAGGTGTAGGTCAGCGGGCGGCCGGTCGGGTCGGACGAGAGGCTGCCGTCGAGGGTGATCGCGTCGCCCTCGCGGCCCGCTTGGTCGGGGCCGGCGTTGGCGATCGGCGCTTGGCCCCCGCGCACCGTGATCACCGCGTAGGCCGGGCTCGACGCGAGGCCATCGGTGTCGGTGACCACGAGGCTGACCACGTAGGTGCCGGTGCGGTCGGGGGTGAAGCTCGCGTCGACCGAGGCGCCGAGCAGCGAGGGATCGCCGATGGGCAGGCCGCTGCCGGTGGGGGCGCTGTCGAGCACCCAGGCGAAGCGCAGCGCCGAGCCCTCGGGATCGTAGGAGCCGCCGCCGTTGAGCAGCACCGGGACGTCGGAGCTGACCTCTTGGTTGCTGCCGGCGTCGGCCACAGGCTGCGCGTTGGCCTTGATGTCGCTGTCCTCGGCGAGGTCGTTCTTGCACCCAACGAGGAGCGCGAGCAGGGCGACGCGGGGGAGCGGGGAGCGCATGGGCACCATGGTGACCTCCGCGGCGTTCAGCGCCGCACGCCGGTGCAGCTGTAGCGGACCGTGATGGTGTCGTCGTCCTGCAGGCCGCAGTCGGCGACCTCAAGGCTGACCGGGATGTCGAGGCGGTAGACGGTCGAGGAGTCCGAGGGGCGGCCGGGGAGCCAGCCTTCGGTCACCGCGCCGTAGGGGTTCGTGATGCGGATGGTGCCGGTCGGCTCGGTCCAGCGGAAGCTGAGGCGGTCGCCGTCGGGGTCGAAGGTCGCGGACCCGTCGAGGTCGAAGGTCACGTCGCCGCAGTCTTCGCAGGTCCAGACGTAGGAGGCGCTCTCGCAGCTGGCCTGCACGTCGACCGTGACGTCGCCGCCGGCGTTGGCGATGGGGCGGCGGTTGAGCGCCTCACCGTCGACCGTGAAGGTCACGATGTCAGGCGCCGACCAGGTCTCGCCGTCGCTGACCTGGAGCTGGAACAGGTAGGTGCCGGGGACGTCCCAGGTGAAGCGCGGCTCGGCGGTGGACGCGTCGTCGAAGGCGGCGTCGGTGACCGCAGAGCCGGACGGCGCGCTCAGCACCGACCAGAGGTAGCCCAGCTCGTCGCCGTCGAGGTCGTAGGAGGCGTAGCCGCTGAGGCGGAAGGGGTTGTCGGAGCAGACCCCGAACTCGATGCTCTCGCCGGCGTCGGCGATCGGCGGGCGGTTGTTGGTCGCGACGTTGAGCGTGCAGATGTCGGGTTCGGAGTACTGCAGGCCGTCAGAGACGACGAGCGACACGGTGTAGATGCCGTCGCAGTCGGGCACCACCGAGGGGTTCGCGCCCGCGCCGTTGAAGATGTCGTCGCTGCCGAGGCTCGAGCAGGCGGGCGCCTCGACCATGGTCCAGGTGTAGGCGAGGGTGGCGCCTTCGGGGTCGTCTGAGCCCGAGCCGTCGAGCTCGAGCGCCTCGCCGATGCGCCCCGCGAGGTCAGGGCCGCAGTCAGCCACCGGGGCCTGGTCGCCCGCCGAGACCCGCACCACCATGAAGTCGGGGCTGCTCTCTTTGGCCGAGTCGTTGACCAGCAACCGGAGGGTGTAGTCGCCCGGCACGTCGGGGGTGAAGCTCGGGGCCACCGCCTCGGGGCTGTCGTTGTCGCTCAGCGCGCTGATGTCGAGGGCCGAGTCGGGCGGGACGCTCTCGAAGGCCCACTGGTAGACCGCCGCGCCCTGGAGCTTCGCGCAGACCGTCGAGGCGCTGGCGTCGAGCTGCACCGCCGCGCCCACCCCGGCCGTCTGGTCTGTGCCCGCGTTGGCGACCGGGGCGTCGCAGGCGAGCCCCGAGTCGGTCGGCTTCGCGCCGGTGCACGCCGCCGTGAGCAGCGCCAGGGCGGTCGTCGCGGCGGCGGTGGTGTGCGGGGTTGTCCAGCGGCGCATGCGTGCTCCGTTCGGGGCGCAGGTCGGTCCCATCATGCCCGCAGGCTATCGCAGGAACCGCCGGTGTGGAGGGCGGTCGGCGCGGGCGACGGGCGGTTTTGGCGGCGCGGTCCCCAGCGGCGCGGGCCGCGTGGGGCGATCCCCCCGCTGGTGTGCGGGAGCGGCGACGGCGCCGCGCGGAGGATCACCGCGAAGACGCCGGAGTGGACACTACGCGGACGCTGGCGGGGCGTCAACCACCGCGTCGCCGTTTGGCCCGCCCAGTCGGCACCTTGCCGCCTTGGGGCGGGTGATTAGGCGCCGGGGGGGCGCGGGGTGGCTGGGGGTCCCAGCCACGCCGACGCGCGCGCCGGAGCTGCCGGCGGACGTCGCCCTGGTGCGTTGAGGAGCGGACGGCATGGGTTGGCTGGACTGGTTCACTGGCGGCGAAGAGGGTCAGCTCGACCGCCACGCCAAACGGGTGAAGAACCTCAACGCGCAGGCCGAGGATCGCCAGGCGAGCGCCCAATGGCTCGCCAGCAACGGCAGCGAGAAGGCCATCTATGGGCTGCTCGGGCGCTTCTCGGTGAACTACGAGCACCAGATGAAGGACGCCGCCGAGAAAGACCTCGTGATGGACCTCCTCCGCGAGCTCGGCCCCGAGAAGATCGAGGGGCCTGTGCGCGCGTGGGTCCGCAAGAACGACCAGTTCGCCCGCCCGCTCGCGCTGATGCTCGAGCTCGCCGGCGGCGCGGCGGTGGTCGATCTGCTGCTTGAGCTGCTGGGGCGCGAGGTCGATCCGTTCAAGCCCGAGAAGAAGCGACAGATCTTGATCAAGCTCTCGGACCACCAAGATCCCCGCATCCCCGCCCGCGTGTCGCCCTGCCTCGAGGACTTCGACGAGGGCATCCGCTACGCGGCGGCCGAGGCGCTGCTGGCCCAAGAGGACCCCAACGTGCGCCCCGACCTCGCGAAGGCCCTGGCCAACCGCCAGGAAGAGTCGAACCGCCTGCGCGTGCGCATCGCGGCGGCCTTCGCCGAGCGCGGCTGGGAGCTGGGCGAGCACCGGGCCGCGGTGGCCGAGCGCCCCCCGGTGGGCTGGCGGGTGGTCGACGGCAAGATGGTGCCGACCGGCGCCTGAGGGCGGGCCCGGCGCGCGATCCGCCGTCGGGCGGGCGCGTCGCGGTCTACCGTCGGTCCGAGGAGCGCCGCAGCGGCTCCCCTCTGATCAGGGCTGCCGGGCTGCAGCGGCGCTCGCGGCCGCGTCGCTCAGAAAGCGTAGAGGTCCTCGTCGTAGCAGGCGCCCTCTTCGATGGCCCCGCACTCTTCGCCGACCACGCACTGCTTGTAGTCCGAGAAGTCGGCGCGCAGCTGGGTGTCGTTCCACTCGTCGTAGAGGGACTCTTGGTTGTTGCACCAAGCCTCGCAGTCCTCTTGGCCGAGGCGGGGCGTCTCGACGCCCTCGCACTCGCTGACGAGCTTGCGGCAGACCCGCTGGCAGGACGGGTCGCAGGCGGCCGCTTGACCGCAGAGGACGAGGAGGGCGCCGAGCAGGGCCCCGCGCGTCTGGGCGCGGCGGGTCATGCGGCTCACCACACCGGGGCGCAGTAGCCCTCGTCGAGCAGATCGCAGGCCGTCTCGGCCACGCAGTCCATCCACAAGGCGGCCTCTTTGTCGCTGGTCAGCTCGACGCTCTTGTCCGACGGGGTGTCTTCGTCGGGCTTGTACTCGGGCCGGATCTCGCCCGACTTGGTCAGCGCCGACTCGCACTCGCTCTCGCAGGTGCGGAGCAGCTCTTCGCGCGACAGGCCCGGGCTCTGCAGGTTGCACTCGCTCTCGGCGTAGAGCGTGGTGCAGGTGCTCTGGCAATTCGGGCCGCAGCCGCTGAGGCCGCCAGCCGCGAGGATGAGCCCGGCGACGCCGATCAGGCCAGCGCGGACCGTGCTCGAGGTGGGCGTGCGCGCGGTGGTGGTGCGCGCGGCGAGGTGCAGGGCTCTCATGGATGGCTCCCGGTCGGTCGGGAGGCTAATCCCCGCGGCGCCGCGGCGTCAACTGCGGGGTGGGCGACGGTGCTGGCCCCCGCGCCGCGCCGGGCGGGCGGAGTCCTCGCGATGCATGTGCTCCACGTCGCGCCGTACTTTCCGCCCACCTGGGCCTACGGCGGGATCCCCCGGGTGGTCGACGGCCTCACGCGCGCCCAAGCGGCGGCCGGCGCACAGGTCTCGGTGCTCACCACCGACGCGCTCGACGGCGCGGGCCGCGCCGGGCTGCCGCTGGATCGGGCGCACGGCGGGGTGCGCGTCCTCACCGCGCCGAACCTCAGCAACCGGCTGGCCTACCGCCACCAGCTCTTCCTCCCCCAGCCTGGCGCCCTGGCCGCTGCGCGCGCCACCCTCGACGGCGGCCCGCCGCCCGACGTGGTCCACCTGCACGGCCACCGGCACCTGCTGAACAGCGCTGCGGTCCGCTGGGCCCGGCGCTGGGGCGCCCCGGTCGTGCTGACCGCCAACGGCACCCTGGTCGCCCACGAGCGCAAGGTCGCCGTCAAGCGTCTCTGGGACGTCGTGCTCGGCGATCCGGTGCTCCGGGCCGCCGCCGCCTTCGTCGCGGTCAGCGGGGCCGACCAGGCCGCGCACCTGCGCGCGGGGCTGCCGGCCGACCGGGTGCACCGGATCCCCAACGGCCTCGACATGGGGGAGTTCGCGCCGCTGCCGGCCCGCGGCGCCTTCCGCGCCCGCCACGCGCTCGGGGACGGGCCGCTGGTCGCCTACCTCGGCCAGATCTCGCCCCGCAAAGGGGTCGAGCACCTCGTGGCGGCCTTCGCCGGCGGGGCGCTGGCCCCGGCCCAGCTGGTGGTCGCTGGCAACGACATGGGCGGCATGGACCGCGCCGCCGCCGCCGCGGCCGGGGTCGAGGGCGTGCGCTTCGTCGGCTTGCTGCGCGGCGAAGAGCGCCTGTCCCTGCTCGCCGACGCCGACGTGCTGGTCTACGCGACCCAGGCCGAGGTTTTTGGCCTCGTGCCCTTCGAGGGGCTGCTCTGCGGCGCGCCGGTGGTGGTGGCCGACGACTGCGGCTGCGGTGAGCTCATCCGCGAGGCCGGCGCCGGCCTGCTCGTGCGCTATGGCGACGTGGACGGTCTGCGGGCCCGCATCCGCACCCTGCTCTCGGATCGGGTGGCGGCGGCGGCGATGGTGGGGCGCGGGCGGCGGTACATCGAGGCCACGCTGCAGCTGTCGGCGGTCGCCGCGGCGCACCTCGAGCTCTATGGGCGCCTGCGGGCGCAGCGCGCGGAGGCGGGATGGACCGGGACCTGATCGGGCGGCGCGCGGTCTGGGCGGCCCTCTGCCTCGCGGTGGCCCTCGTCTACAGCGGCGTGCTCGACGCTCCCTTCGTCTATGACGACAAGGTCGAGGTCGCCGGCAACCGGGCCCTGCGCCTCTTCTCCCACGTCGACGGCGACGCGCTCTCGCTGCTGCTGGCCGGCCGCGGCGACGTCGGGGGGATTGACGATGTGATCGACGGCTGGCGCGGTATCCTCAGCTACAACACCGCCCGGCCGCTCCTGATCACGTCCTATGCCATTGACTTTCAACGGGGCGGGCTGGATCCGCGGCCCTACCACATCACCAACCTGCTCGTGCACGGCGCGGCCGTCGGCGCCGCCCTCGCGCTGGTCCACGCGCTGGCCGCCCTCGCGCGCCGTCCGCTGGCGACCGCGGGCCTCGGCGGCCTCGTGGGCCTCTGGGCCCTGCACCCGATGGCCACCGAGGCGGTCGCGTACACGACCGGGCGCAGCGAGGCGCTCTGCGGCGCCTTCTCGTTCATGGCGCTCGCCGCCTGGGCCGGCGCGCTGCAGGCCGAGCGCGAGGGGCGCTCGGGGCTCTGGGGCCGCGGCCTCGGCACGCTCTGTTTTGGCCTCGCCGTCGGCAGCAAAGAGCCCGGCGTGATGGTCTTTCCTGTGATGCTGTGGATGGAGCTTCTGTTTCGAGAAGGCCGCCCCGTGCGGGCCTGGAGCTACCTCCCCCACCTCGCCGCGGCGGTCGGGGCGGTCGCCCTCCGCCTGAGCGCGACCGGCGCGCTGCTCCCCGTCGAGATCCCCCGCCCGCTCGGCGTGCAGCTCACCACCAGCGCCGAGGTCCTCCTCCGCTACCTGCAGCTGTGGCTGGCGCCGGTGGGCCAGACCCTCTTCCACGACCAGCCTGACGTCGATCTCGCATCGGTCCGCGGGCTCGGGGCCTGGGCTGCCCTGCTGCTGCTGGCCGGGCTGGGCGCCTGGCTCGGCCGGCGGCGGCCCCTGGTGGCTTTTGGGCTCGGCGCCGCGCTCCTGTTCTTGCTGCCCTCGACCTCGGTCGTGATGCTCAAAGAGCACATGGCCGAGCACCGCGCCTATGTCACGGGGCTCTACCTGCTGGTGGCGGGCTGGGGGCTGGTGCCCGAGGCCCGGGCCCCGCGCCTGCGCGGGCTGGTGATCGGGGCCGTGATCCTGCTCAGCGCGGCGACCTGGGCCCGCAACCGGGTCTGGGCCAGCGAGGCCTTGCTCTGGCGCGAGGCCACCGAGGCCCGGCCGGGCTCAGACGAGGCCTGGTACGGCCTCGGCGACGCGCTGCGCTTCGCCAAAGACTGCACCGGCGCCGTGCCGGCCTACGAGCAGACCTTGGCGCTGAACCAAGGCTACCTCGACGCCTACACCAACCTCGGCATCTGCAAGGCCCAGCTCGGCGACGCGGCGGCGGCCCGGGCGGCCTGGCGGCGGGCCCTGCAGGAGCGTCCGTCCTACTGCAAGGCCCACGCGAACCTGGGCTCGCTGGCCTACCAGCTGCAAGAGTGGGAGGAGGCCGAGGTCGAGCTGCGCACCGCCCTCGCCTATTGCCCCGAGAACGCCGTCGCGCACTGGCTCTTGGGCAACCTGTACTATGGTCCGCGCCGCGACCGCGAGCGGGCGCTGCGCCACTACGAAGAGCTGGTGCGCCTGCACCCGCAGTTTGACCACGCGCCCAAGGCCAAAGAGCGCATCCTCGAGCTGACCTGGTAGGCGGGCCGGTCGCCCGGCTGCGGCCTGCGCTCAGGCCCCGAGCGCCCAGCGCCCAAAACCGGCGCCGAGGCGGGCGGCCTCCCACAGGCTGCCGCTGGCCACGGCGTCTCCGGCCAGCCGGCGCAGCGGCGCGGGCCGCAGGTAGAAGCCGGCCCAGGCGCTGCGCATCAGCGCGTCGAGGCGCTCGGGCGGCAGATCGCTGAGGATGACGCGCTCGCGGTCGCTGTCGACGGGGTTGCGACCGCCGGTCGCCGTCCGGCCGGCGTGCTGGGCGGTCAGCGGCGTGCCCGGCATCGGCATCAGGCTGCTGAATTGCACGTAATCTGCGCCGAGCGCCCGGCAGAAGCGCAGGCTCTCGGCCACCTCGGCCTCGCCCTCGCCCGGCGCGCCCAAGATCATGTAGGCCAGCGAGCGCAGGCCGGCGGCGCGGGTCGCGGCGAAGGCGGCCGGCGCCTGGGCGACGGTCACGTCTTTGCGCAGCAGGTCGAGGGTGGCCTGGTTGCCGCTCTCGACGCCGTAGGCCACGGTGCGGCAGCCGGCCCGGCGCATCAGCCGGAGCAGGGGGAGATCGACGCCGTCGACGCGGCCTTCGCACTTCCACTCGACCCGCAGGCCGCGGCGGAGCAGCTCTTCGCAGATGCCGACCACCCGGTCGCGGCGCAGCGTGAAGTTGTCGTCGTAGAAGTTGACGAAGCCGACGCCATAGTCGCGCTCGAGCAGCTCGAGCTCGTCGACCACCTCGACCGGGCTGCGGGCCCGCCAGCGCGAGCCTGAGACGCTCTTGTCGCAGAAGCTGCACGAGAAGGGGCAGCCCCGGCTGGTCAGCATCGTCGCGAAGCCCGGGCGGGTGGCCAGCAGGTAGCGGTAGCTGCCCATCGGCAGCAGGTCGCGGGCCGGCAGGGGGATCTGGGCGAGGGCCGGCGGCTCGGCCTCGACCAGCGGCCAGCCCCGCAGCAGGGCGCCCGGCGGGGGCGGCCCGGCGCTGCCGCTGGCCCACCAGGCGAGCAGGGCCGGCGCGCTCTCTTCGGCCTCGCCGGCGATGGCGGCGTCGAGCTCGGGCATCTCGTCAAAGACCGCGTGGTGCACGGCGGTGGGGTGCGGGCCGCCCAGCAAGATCCGGCCGACGTGGGGGCGCGCGAGGCGGGCGGCCTGCGCGGCGACGTCGGCCACCGGCGTCATGGCGCTGAGGCCGAGCACCGCCGGGCGGGCCGCGGCGATGTGCTGACCGAAGCGGGCCCAGCTCCACCCCAGCGCGTAGGCGTCGAGGATCTCGACGTCGTGGCCAGCGAGGCGCAGGGCCGCCGCCACATAGGCGAGGCCCAGCGGCGGGACGGGCAGGCCGGCGTCGCGCAGGTCACGGCGGGGCGGGCGGGCGAGGAGGACACGCATGCGGGCGGCCTATCGCCCTGGCGGCGCGGGGCTCAGCTGCCGATGAGCCCGTCGAGGGGCGAGCTCGCGCTGGCGTGCAGGCGGCGGGGCATCCGGCCCGCTTCGAAGGCGGCGCGCCCGGCCTCGACCGCCAGCCGAATGGCGCGGGCCATCTTGGGCGGGTCGCCGGCGCTGGCGATGGCGGTGTTGACCAGCAGGCCGTCGGCGCCGAGCTCCATCGCCACGGCGGCGTCACTGGCGGTGCCGACGCCGGCGTCGACGATGAGCGGCACCTTCACACACTCACGGATAATCATGAGGTTGTAGGGGTTGCGGATGCCGAGCCCGCTGCCGATCGGCGCGCCCAGGGGCATCACCGCCGCGCAGCCGATGTCTTCGAGGCGCTGGCAGGTGACCGGGTCATCGGGGCAGTAGGGCAGCACGGTGAAGCCCTCTTTGACCAAGATCCGCGCCGCCTCAAGCGTGCCCTCGGTGTCGGGCCAGAGCGTGCGCGGGTCGCCGATGACCTCGAGCTTGATGAGGTCGGTGCCCAGCAGCTCGCGGGCGATGCGGGCGGTCTCGACCGCGTCGTCGGCGGTGTAGCAGCCCGCCGTGTTGGGCAGCAGGCGGATCTTCGTGCGGTCAATGAAGTCCAGCACGTTGATCTGGGGACCAGCGGCCAGGTCGACCCGCCGCAGCGCGACGGTCACCAGATCGGCGCCGGCCGCCTCGTGGCAGGCCTGCATGGTGGCGAAGTCGGGGTACTTGCCCGTGCCGACGATGAGGCGCGAGGCGAAGGTGTGCGGGCCGAGGTGGAGCATGGCCGCCGGTATCGGCGCCGCGGGCGCCCGACCAGGGGCGGCGGGCCGCGCGGCCCGGCGGTTAAGGGCCGAGCGGAGGTGCGCATGGGCGGCATCGGGGCGCAGGCAGGGGAGCGGTCGCGGCGGGCGTGGGCGCGGGTCGCCGGCGGGGTCGCGCTGGCGGCGCTGATCGGCTGTGGGCCCCCCAAAGACAGCGGGTCGACCGGCGCGGTCGACACCGGGCTGGGCGGCGGGGATGAGCTCGGCGCCGACGGCGGGGTGTCGGTGACCCCGCCCGAGTGGACCGTGACGCTGAGCGCCGAGGGCGTCGAGATCGACGTGGTCGGCGGTCCGGGCGGGTACTGGTTCGGCGTGGTCGACGCCGCCGACCGCTCGTGGACGGCCGAGGACTGCCTCGGCGGCCAAGAGCTCAGCGACGGGCAGGTGGTCGACTACTGCCACGACGCGGGCAACAGCGGCCGGCGGCGCTTCCTCAAGGTCGAGCGCGCCCAAGACATGACCCCGGCCACCACCCTGTTCGACATCTCCAAGGACGGGATGTTGACGTATGTCCTGTTCTCTGACCCGGCCTTCGGCGGCTCGGGGGAGTGCTGGATCCAGGGCGCAAACCCTGGCTACTACAGCGATGCGGGCTGCTCCTGAGCAGCTCCCGGTCGGGTCCGCCGCGGCGCGCCGGCGTTAGGGCGCAGCGGCCTCCGCCCTTTCACGTCCTCGCCGTCGGGTGGCTGGAGCTTCGGATCACGGGCAATTTGTCCGAAGAGCCGCCGTCCCCTCCGCTCGCCGCCTCGCCGCTTGCCTTGGAGCCCCCATGCGTCGCACCCTGCTGCTCGCCCTCGCCCTCCTCCTGCCCGCCTGCAACCGGGACCGTGACGACGACGGCTTCAAAGAGAAGCAGGACTGCGACGACGAGGACCCGGCGATCAACCCCGACGCGTCCGAGACCTGCGATGACGTCGACAACAACTGCGACGGCGAGGTCGATGAGGGCTTGCGCAACCCCTGGTACGCCGACGGGGACGGCGACACCTGGGGCGACCCCGACTCCGAGCTGCTGACCTGCGCCCGGCCCGAGGGCTTCGTCGACAACAACCTCGACTGCGACGACTCCACGGATCTCTTCCACCCGGGCGCGCAAGAGACCGACTGCGCCGACCCCGCCGACTACAACTGCGATGGCTCGGTCGGCTACGCCGATCTCGACGAGGACGGCCTGCCGGCCTGCGAAGACTGCGACGACAGCGCCGCGACCACCTTCCCCGGCGCCGATGAGGTCTGTGATGGCCTCGACAACGACTGCAACGGCGACATCGACGAAGAGCCGGTCGACGGCGGCACCTACTTCCTCGACTACGACCTCGACGGCTACGGCGGCGCGCTGTTCCCCACGGTCGCCTGCGCGAGCCCTGACCCGGCGCTGTTCGTCGAGAACGACGACGACTGCAACGACTACAGCGACCAGGCCTTCCCCGGCGGCGCCGAGGTCTGCGACGGCCTCGACAACGACTGCAACGGCTTCATCGACGTCGCCGACGCCGGTGTGCTCGACGCCGGCCTGTACTACCCAGACAGCGACGGCGACGGCTACGGCGACGCGGCGCTGCTGCAGCTCGCTTGTGAGGGCCTCGACGGCTTCATCGAAGAGGGCGGCGACTGTGACGACAGCACCGCCGACGTCAACCCCGACCAGATCGAGGTCTGCAACAACGGGCTGGACGATGACTGCGACCCGGCGGACCTCTGCGAGCTGACCCTGGATCTCGCCGGCCACGCCTTCGTGGGCGCGGATCCGGATGATCGGGCCGGCAACGACATGGCCGGCCTCGGCGATGTGAACGGCGATGGGATCGATGACCTCATCATCGGCGCCGACCTCGCCGACGTCGACGCCGACGGCAACACCGAGGGCGCGGCCTACATCTTCTTCGGGCCCATCGCCACGGACGGCAGCGAGACCTCGATGGCCGACGCCGACATCGTCATCGAGGGCGCCGACCCGCTGGATCAGGCGGGCCTCGTGGTCGGTACGCTCGGCGACATCAACGGCGACAACGTCAACGACATCGTCGTCACCGCCAGCCAGCACTCGGGCTCGCCGGTCACCACCCGCAGCAAGAACGGCAAGGTCTACGTCTTCTACGGCGGCGCCGACCTCGAGGCCCGCGGCATCAACCACGTCGACGACGCCGACCTCATCTTCTACGGCGACCGCAACTTCGACTGGTTCGGCGGCTCGGCCATCCCCCTGGGCGACATGAACGCCGACGGGCTCGATGATTTCATCATCGGCGCCTCGGGTGATGACGACGGCGGCGCGCAGTCGGGCGGCTACAACCTGTTCTTCAGCCAGCCGACCTGGACCTCGGGGTCGCTCATCGCCGCGACCTCGGCCACGGCGCTCATCTCGGGCGCGGGCGCCAACGACCGGGTCGGCCTCGACGGCGTGGGCATCGGCGACATGAACGGCGACGGCGTGCCCGACGTGGCGCTGGGCCTGCAGTACCTCACCGGTACGGCGGTGAACTCGGGCGCGGTGACGGTGGGCTTCGGCCCGCTGGCCAGCGGGTCCTACACGGTGACGGCCCTGGACCTGCAGCTCAACGGCTCCTCGTCCAACGACTGGGCGGGCGCCTTCGTCGCCGAGGCGGGCGACGTGAACGCCGACGGCTACGCGGACCTCTGGGTGGCCGCGACCCAAGACAACACGCCGGGCGGCTCGGGCTCGGGATCGGTCTACCTGGTCTTTGGCGGCGCCGACCCGGTCACCGCCCTCGATGGGCAGGGCCTCGACGACATCAACGGGGCGCGGATCTACGGCGACCGCAGCAACGACGGCATCGGCAACGCGCTGGACGGCGCCCATGACCTCGACGGTGACGGCTTCCTCGACCTGCTGATCGGCGCGAGCGGCGCGGGTGACCGCGGCGAGGGCGCGGCCTACGTCGTCT
This sequence comes from Pseudomonadota bacterium, assembly GCA_046051725.1. GTDB lineage: Bacteria > Myxococcota_A > UBA796 > UBA796 > UBA2385 > JAEUKK01. The sequence continues at coordinate 13,424 of JBJONS010000460.1, forward strand.
ACGGGCCGTTCTCGGGCGCCGAGACCGTGAGCACCGTGGCCCGCGGCGTCCTGCGCGGCGAGGCCCTCGACGACGGGGCGGGCAACGCCATCGGGTTCGTCGGCGACCTCGGCGGCCTCGGCTCGCCCACCATCGGCGTCGCGGCCCAGTTCGCCAACCGCGGCGGCTCTGACGCCGGGGCGGCCTACCTGCTGTTCCAGGTGCAGCCCAACTGAGGCGCCCGGGGGGCGGTGGCCTCGGCCGTCCGTCCCCTCGGCCGTCCGCCGAGAGGAGGCAGCCGATGCCTGCCATGCGCGTGCTCACGGTCTTCGGGACCCGCCCCGAGGCCATCAAGATGGCGCCGCTGGTGCGGGCGCTGGCGGACGATCCGCGCTTTGACGCGCGGCTCTGCGTCACCGCCCAGCACCGGGACATGCTCGACCAGGCGCTCCGGCTCTTTGCGCTGCGCCCGGACGACGACCTGGACCTGATGCGGCCCGGCCAGAGCCTGCACGCCTTGACCGCCCGCATGATCGAGGGGCTCGAGCCGGTGCTGCGCGCCCACCGGCCCGACGTGGTGCTGGTGCACGGCGACACCACGACCTGCCTCGCCGCGACGCTGGCGGCCTTCTACAGCCAGATCGCGGTCGGGCACGTCGAGGCGGGGCTGCGCACCGGCGATCTGCGGGCGCCCTTCCCCGAAGAGGCGAACCGCGTGCTCTGCGACCGGCTGGCGACCTGGCACTTCGCGCCGACCGCCGGCAGCGCGGCGCGCCTCGCCGCTGAGGGCGTCGGCCCCGAGCGGCTGGTCGTCACCGGGAACACCGTGATTGACGCGCTGCTGTGGGTGCGCGACCAGGTGCGGGCCCTGCCCATCGACGCCGACGGCCCGGTCTATGGCCAAGCGGCGCCGCTGTTCGACGCGCCCGAGCGGCCCCTGCTGCTGGTCACCGGCCACCGGCGCGAGAGCTTTGGCCAGGGCTTCCTCGACATCTGTGGGGCGCTGCGGCGCCTCGCCCTCGAGCGGCCCGGGCTCGCGATCGTCTACCCGGTGCACCTCAACCCCAACGTCCAGGGGCCGGTGCGGGCGCTGCTCAGCGATCTGCCCAACGTCACCCTGCTCGCACCCCTCGAGTACCGGCCCTTTGTGCGGCTGATGGACCGGGCGACGGTCATCTTGACCGACTCGGGCGGCATCCAAGAAGAGGCCCCCTCGCTCGGCAAGCCGGTGCTGGTCATGCGGGACGTCACCGAGCGGCCCGAGGGCGTCGAGGCAGGCACCGTGCGCCTCGTCGGCACCGACCCCGAGCGCATCGTCGCCGGGGTCAGCGCGCTGCTCGATGATCCGGCCCAGGCCGAGGCCATGCGCCGCGCCCACAACCCCTACGGGGACGGGCGGGCGTCGGCGCGCATCCTCGACGCGCTGGCGGGCGCCGCCGCGCCGGCGTGAGCGGGCCGCCCGACACCGCGCGCCTCGCCGCACAGGTCGCCGGCGGCTCGGGGCTGGTGCTGCTGGGCGGCGTGCTCGACCGGGGCCTGCGGTGGGCGCTCAAGTGGGCCCTCGCCGGGCTGCTCGGCCCGGCCGCGGTCGGGCTCGTCGAGCTGGCCACGCGGTGGAGCTCGACCATCACGGCGTTCTCTCCGATGGGCCTCGACACCGGCGTCGCGTACTTCCTCGGGCGGCACCGCGCGGCGGGCGATCGGGGGGCGGTCAAGGGCCTCGTCTTGGCCAGCCTCGGCGCCTCTGCGGTGGTCGGCGGGCTGTGCGGCGCCGGCCTCTCGTTCGCTGGGGCCCAGGGCTGGGTCGGCGGCGCGGATCCGGCGCTCGGGCCGATCCTCGTCGCGGCCGGGCCCCTGGTCGCGCTGTCGACCCCCCTGCTGACCCTGGTCGGCCTGCTGCGCGCCGCCGGGGACGCCCGCCGCAGCACGCTGGCCAGCCAGGTGGCCCAGCCCCTCGTGCTGCTCGGCTTGGCCCTGCCGCTGGCCGCGCTCGGCGGCGGGCCGGTGGGCGTGGTCCACGCGATGACCGCGGCGGTGGCCGCGGCGCTGGTGCTGGCTGGGCGGGCCGCCTGGGGGCACTTCGGCGCGCTGTGGGGGCCGCAGGGCCCGCGCCCGACGGTGGCCTGGGGCCCGCTGCTCGCCTTTAGCGTGCCGCAGAGCCTCACCGCCGCGGCCTTCCGGCTCAACCAGTACTTCGACGTGCTGATCCTCGGGGCCTACGCCTCGGCCGAGGAGGTGGGCGTCTACGCGGTCGCCAGCTCGATCGCCGGTTTTGGAGCCGTGCCGAGCAACGCGCTGATCAGCATGTTCAACCCGGTGGCCGCGCGCCTGCTCGCCGAGGGGGAGGGCGCCGCCCTGCAGCGCCTGCTGCAGGCCGCGACCCGGTGGTTGATCCTCGTGTCGCTGCCGCTGTTCTTGGGTCTGCTGCTGCTGCCCGAGCTGCTGGTCGCGGTCTACCCGGCGGCCTTTGCGGGGGCGGCGCCGCTGCTGCTCGTGCTCGGCGTCGGTCAGCTCATCCAGACCGCCTGCGCGCCGGCCATGCGCCTCATCCCCATGTCGGGGCGGGCGGGGCTCAACCTCGCCAACGGCGTCGCGGCGCTGCTGCTCAACCTCGGGCTGAGCCTGTGGTGGGTGCCGGCGCACGGCGGGGTGGGCGCGGCCTGGGCCGGCGCGGTCACCCTCGGCGCCTGGTCGCTCTGGCGCCTCGCCGAGGTGTGGTGGCTGCTGCGCTGCTGGCCTTTTGACGCCCGCACCGCGGCGGTGCTCGCGGCGGCGGGGGCGGGCGGGCTCGTTTTGCGCCTGGGGCTGCCGGCCGAGGCGCTGGGCCTGCGGGTCGGCGGCGCCGCCCTGCTGCTGCTCACGCTCGGGGTGGCGGTGCGCATGCAGCGCCGGACCGCCGAGGACGAGGCGGTGATCGGCGGCCTCGTGTCTCGGCTGCGGGCGCGGCTGGGTCGGCGCTGAGCGCGTTGAGTGTGCCGGGGGGCGTTGCGGGGGGCGGGAGCCCCCCGCCCACCTCAACCCCGTCGGTGATCAGCGGGCGCGGGCCCGGCGCAGCGCCTCACGGGCCACGTACTTGCCGAACTTGAGGTCGTGCAGCACCCGCGGGCCCATGCGCTTGGGCTCTTGCGCCACCCGCCAGGCCCACTCGAGGCCGACCTTCTGCACGAGGCGCGGCGCCCGCGTGTACTGGCCGGCGGCGATGTCAAAAGCGCCGCCGACGCCCATCACGAAGGGGACCTGCAGCGCGGCGCGGTTGCGCTCGACGAACTGCTCTTTTTTGGGCGACGAGATCGCCACAAAGAGCATGTCGGCGCCGCTCTCGTTGATTTGGCGGACGATCTCGGGCTCGTCCTCTTCTTTGAAGTAGCCGTTGCGCTGCCCGACGATCGGCAGGCCGGGGTGCTTTTGGCGCATGGCCTCGGCGGCGCGGTCGAGCAGCTCTTGTTTGGTGCCGAGCAGGAAGATCTTGTAGCCCTTGGTCGCTGCGAGCGGCAGCAGCGCCTCCATGATGTCGACGCTGGGCACGCGCTCGGGCAGCGGATCGCCGAACAGGCGGCTCAGCCAGATGATCGGCTGGCCGTCGGCGGTGATCTGGTCACACTGGAGGATGATCTCGCGGAAGGCGGGATCTTCCTGCATCTTGAGGAGCTGGTCGAGGTTGACCCCCACCGACTGGGTGAGGCGGCCGCGCTGGGCGATCGCCGCCTCGACCTGGGCCACCGCTTGGTGGAGGTCGACGCGGTCAAAGGGGCAGCCGAACAGATCGACGCGGTCGGTGGTGCTCATGGGGTCCCCTGGCGCCTAGCGGCTCGGCTCGGCCTGGACGGTCATCTGGCGCACGGCCGACGAGATGCCGGGGCCGAAGCTCGCCGCCTCGTCGATGCGGTCCCAGTTGTCGCGGAACCACTGGATGGTCTGGGCGAGGCCGGCCTGGAACTCGGTGTCGGGCGCGTACCCGATCAGCGCGCGGGCCTTGTCGACGCTGGCGCAGAGGCGGCGCTTGGTGTCCCAGATGCGGCGCGGGGCGAAGTTGATGCCCGCCGGGTTGCCCACCGCCTCGTTGATCCAGGTGGCGAGGTCGACGATGCGGGTCTCGCGGCCGCTGGCGAGGTTGAACTCTTCGCCGATCGCCGCCTCGACCACGCCGGCCCGCAGCAGGCCGTCGGTGATGTCGCCGACGAAGGTGAAGTCGCGGGTCTCGGTGCCATCGCCGGTGATCGGCAGCGGCAGGCCCTTCATCGCCCAGTAGATGAAGTTGGGGATGACGTTGCGGTACTGGCCGGGCACCTCGCCGGGGCCGTAGCTGTTGAAGAAGCGGGCCTTGACCACCGGCACGTTGTAGTGGTGGTGGAAGAAGTTGCCGTAGAGCTCACCGAGCATCTTGGTGATCTGGTAGGGCGTCGTGAGGTGCATGCTCATAAAATCCTCCCGCAAGGGGAGGGGAGCCGAGCTGCCGTAGATGCTGCAGCCCGAGCTGGCATAGACGAAGCGGCTGCAGCCCCGGAGCGTGGCGTACTCGAGCAGCCGCAGCGTGCCCATGCCGTTGACCATCAGGTCGTTCTCGGGGTGGTCGACCGAGTTCTGGTTGGCGAAGAAGGCCGCCAAGTGGACGATGATCTCGGGCTTCTCGAAGAAGCAGCGCTTGAGCTTGACCTCGTCGAGGATGTCGCCCTCGACGAACATCACGTTCTTGAGGCTCGGCACGTTCCAGCGGGGGCTGCTGACGAGGTTGTCGAGCACGATGACCCGACCCGTGGGCCCGACGTGGGCGGACAGCGCCCGGACGAGGTTGCTGCCGATGGCGCCGGCCCCGCCGGTCACCAGGACGGTCTTGCCCGCATAGGCCTGGTCGAAGTCGATCACGCGCAGGTCGACAGTGGGGGTGCTCATGGCGTCCTCGGGGAGAGTGAAGGGGGCGTCCGCGCCCGGCTCGGGGTCTGCGTTCGCCCCCACATAGCCGCCAGCCGCCGGCGGCGGGGCCAGAGGCGCGGCCCGCCTCGCCGCAGGCGGTCCCTGGTTGAGCGGCAGTTTCAATCGGATCGGCGGCGGTGTCTGCCGTGGGGGGCCTTGCGGCGCCTTGCAGCCGCCCGGGGCCCGCCCTGGGCAGGGGGCCCGGCGCGGGGCATGGTGCGGCCTGGAGGGTCGATGTCCGCGACTGGTCCCACCCTGCCGCGGCCGGCCGCCGCGCCGCGCCGCTGCACCGGCCCGCTCTTCTTGGTCGGCATGCCCCGCTCGGGCACCAAGCTGCTGCGCGAGCTGCTGTGCGCCCACCCGATGATCGGCGTGCCGCAGGCCGAGACCGAGCTGCTGCCCGACTGGGCGCTGCGCTGGCCGTCTTTTGGAGATCTGCGCCAGCCCGCGGCCTGGGCCCGCTTCGTCGCCGCGGTCGAGGGCAGCGCCTACTTCACCTACCTGCGCGAGGAGCGCGGCCTGCCGCTGGACGCCGCCGCGTGGCGGGCCCGCAGCCCCGATCTCAGCCTGCAGGGGGTCTTCGAGGGCCTGTGCCGGCTGCACGGCGGGGTCCCCGACGGCGGGGTCTGGGGCGACAAGTCGCCCGGCTACCTCGCGCACCTGCCGCTGCTGTGGGCGCTCTGGCCCGAGGCCCGGGTGGTCCACATCGTCCGCGACTGCCGCGACTACGCCCTCTCGATGAAGAAGGCCTGGGGCAAAGACCCCGAGCGGGCCGCGTGGCGCTGGGCCGAGCGGATCGCCGCGGCCGAGGACGAGGGCGCGCGGCACCCCGGCCTCTACCTGCGCGTGCGCTACGAGGACCTGCTCGCCGATCCCGAGCCGCTGCTGCGCCAGATCGCGGACGCGGTCGGGCTGCCCTTCGATCCGGCCATGCTCGTGCCGCGCAGCGCGCCCGAGAACCTCGGCAGCGCGGCGGGGGCGGCGGAGATCCAGCGCGACAACGGCGGCCGGTGGCGCGCCGAGATGGAGCCCGGCCTGCGCGCGCGGGTCGAGGCGGTGGCCGGCGCGCAGCTGGTCGCCTGCGGATACCCGGTGGACGGCCGGCCGGGCGCCGAGCGCCCCTCTCGGGCGCGGCGGCGGGCGCTGCAGCTCAAGGACGGCGCGGCCCTGCTGCGGTTTGAGGCCCAGGCGCGGGGCCCGGTGGCGGCGCTGCGCTTCCGCTGGCGGCTGTTCCGCGAGTCGGGGGTCTGGGAGGGCTGAGCGATGCGGCGATGGGCGCGGGGCTGCGTGGCGGCCCTCGGGGTGGCGGCGACCGCCTGTGTGGATGAGGGCAAAGGCGCCGCGGACAGCGCTGAGGACAGCGCGTGGGGCGCGGGCCGTGACCCCGAGGGCAGCCCGTCGAACGGCGACCCGCCCCTGCGCGGCTTCATCGGCAGCCCCTGCGCCACCGACGCCGACTGCCCCTACGACGGCGGGCTCTGCCTCGACGCGGCGCCGGGCGGCGTGTGCAGCCTGCCCTGCGAGAGCACCTGCCCCGACGCCGACGGCTTCCCGGTCACCTTCTGCGTCGACGCCGACCTGCTGGGTGACCCGCGCCTGGGCGGCGGCGGCGCCTGCGTCAGCCGCTGCGACCTGGGATTCTACCCGAGCGAGGGCTGCCGCAGCGCCTATGGGTGCAGCGTCGAGGCCCGCTTTGGCGAGCCCGAGACCGAGCGCTACGCCTGCCTGCCCGGCCGGGCCTCCGATCTGTCGGTCTGCCACCGCGAGCTGGCCGCGATGGGCGCCCCCTTTGAGCCGACGGTGATCCCTCGGGCCTCGCCGGCGGGCGTGCCCGACGCCGAGTGCAGCGTGCAGGACGCGGTCCTGCTCCGCGGGCCCATCTTGGGGGTGGAGCTGCTCGGCACCAGCGGCGGCGCCCCCGCGGCGATGCAGACCGCCTGCGAGGCGGGGCTGGCGCTGGTCGACACCGTCGAGACCATGGCGCCCCTCGGCGTGGTCGCGCTCCGGCACTACGGGTCCTACAACTGCCGGGCGATCTCGGGGACCAACGAGGTCTCTCGCCACGGCTATGGCGACGCCATCGACTTCTACGGCTTTGTCTTCGAGGACGGCGACGAGCTGACCTATGTCGACGACTGGGTGCACGACGACCCGAGCCCCAGCGACCCCGGCGCGGCCTGGCTGCGCGACCGCGCGGCGCAGTGGCACGACGAGCGCATCTGGAACGTGCTGCTAACCCCCGACTACAACGCCGCGCACGATGATCACGTGCACGCAGACCTCACGCCGGGCAGCGACTTCTACGGCCGGGTGCGGGCGCCGGCGCTGGGCGACTGAGCCCGGCGGCGGCGGCGGCGCTCAGCCCCCGCGGCGCCAAGCGGGGATCGGGCGGCCCAGGATGGCCTCGACCGCGTCGACCTCGGGCTGCAGCTCGGCGAGCAGGCGCCCGCGCAGGGCGGGGTCCATCGGCGGACGGGCGGCGTGCGCGCTGTTGGCCTTGCGCAGCAGCTTGCGGAGGTGGAGCCGCAGGTCGGCGGGCAGCGCGGCCTTCAGGCCCGGCGGCAGCCAGCGCAGGAGGCGGCGCAGGCCCTCGCTGCGGACCTCTTTGTGGGTGTTCACCGCGTCCAGCGGCGGCTGGACCTCGGGGTCCAGCCCGGCGAAGCGGTAGAGCGCGCGCACGGCGCCGGCGGTGTCGGCCCGCATCTCTTCTTGAATGATGACGTAGACGTGATCGGCGCCCAGCGCCGCCTGCAGGCGGCCGAGCTGCTCGGCGAAGCGCACGCTCTGGCGGTACAGCAGCGCCGAGGGCAGCGGGGTGCCGGGCGGCAGCCGCTGGCCGCGGGCGCGCAGCGGCTCGAGCGCGAGGGCGGCCTCGAAGTCGTCCACGTCCTCGTCGCCCAGCGCGTTGAGGCGCAGCTGGGTCCACAGCGCGAACATCGCGTCGACCGGGTGCCGCAGCAGGGCCACCGCCTTTGCCCCCGGGCTCGCCGCGGCGATCTCGGCGGCGGCCCCGGTCGACGCCAGGGTCCAGACGCTGCTCTCGGCGCGCAGCGCGCCGGGCGGCGCCGCGGCGAAGTGCGCGAGGTAGGCCTCGGCGCTCAGCCGCGGACGGGGCCGGCCGTCGGGCGCGCGGAAGTCGAGGTCGGCGCCGAAGTGGTGGAGGTCCTTGCGCCGGGCCATAAAGCAGCCCGGGTGCGCTTCGAGGTAGCGGGTCACCGCGGTGGTGCCGCACTTGGGCGCGCCGACCACAAAAAGGGTCGGGTAGGCGGGGCGGCTCAGGGGGCACCTCCGGGCAGGGCGCCGGCCCCGAGCACGAGCAGGGCCACGCCGGGGCGGTCGACCTCGAGGCGCACCGCCCGGGCGCCAGCGGGCACCGGCGCGGCGAGGTCGATGCGCAGCACGCGCCGGTCCTCGGCGCCGGGGTGGCTGGCGGCCGCCTCGGGGCTGGCGAGGCCGAGGCCGCCGCTGGTCCGCCACAGGCTGACCGCCCGGGGATCGGCGTCGAGCAGGCCCACGTCGAGGCCGAGCTCGACCGGCACGCGGTGCTCGGCGTCGTCGGCGCCTTCCCAGATCAGCGTGGCGATGGCGCGATCCGCGGCCTTGGCGGCGGTGCGCATGTCGGCGAGCAGGCGCTGCTCGAGGTCGTGGTCGACCCGGGCGGCCCAGGCGAGGCGCAGCCCCGCGGTCCCCGGCGGCAGGGTCCAGCGCAGGGGCGCGCCCAGCTTGGCCTCGACGGGGGTCGGCGCTTGGGGGAGGCCGACCGCGGCGAGCTGCGCGGGCAAGGCCAGCGCAGCGGCGGGGGGAGGAGCCGCGCCGCCGGCGCTGACCAGGGGCGTGGCCGCGCGCCCGGAGAGCGGGCCGAGGCCCGGCTGCAGGCTCGGGTGGGCGCCGAGGTCTTGGAGCAGGGCGGGGATGCTGGTCCGGCTCAGCTCGGGGTCCCAGGCGGTCCAGCCGGCGAGCAGCACGCTGGTGAAGTGGTAGTTCAACGCCCGGCTCCCGGTCGGATTGCCGAAGCCGAGCCAGGGCGCGGGCACGAACAGGGCCAAGCCCTCGCCCTCGACCAGGGCCTTGTCGTCGGCGAGGCCGGCCCGCTTGGGCTCGTGGTAGCCGGTGTGGACCCGGCTCACCGGGAAGCCGCCGGGCCCGCCGAAGCGGCGCACCGGGTCCCCGAGGTCCGACCAGGCCATCAGGTGCACCCGGGCCCGTACGTCGGGGGCGAGCATGGCCAGCGCGTGGTGCAGGCCGTCTTTGTTGCCGTTCCACTCGGGCACGAAGACATCGTCCCAGATGTCGATCTCGAGGCCGCGGTCGGCGGCGAAGCGCACCATCGCCTCGAGCTCTTCGGCGAAGAGCAGGGCGCGGTGCGTGCCGGCGGTGCGGGGGTTCTGCTCGTCCTCGAACCAGCGGTCGGACTGCCAGGCCGCCTCGTCGTGGCCGAGGTGCAGGCGGCGCGCGTCGGGGAAGAGCGTGAGCAGCGCGGTCGCCCAGGCCTGCAGGGTCGGCAGCGTGTCGGGGTGCCGCGTGTCGACCAGGGTCGTGTTGACGTCCTCCATCAGCTCGGGCTTGTGGGCGATGAGCCAGTCGGCGTGATCGGGGCTGTTGACCGCCGGGACCGCCTCGACGCCGAGCCGCCGCAGCGCGCCGAGCAGGCGGCTGAGCTCGGCGGGCCGCAGGGCGCGGGCGTGGGCCCAGCCCTCAAAACCGGGCACGGCGAGGCTGTCGTTGAACAGCAGGTGCACCTCGGTGTAGCGGCCGCGGCTGACCACACGCTCGATGAAGGTGACGTGGTCGTCGATGTTCCAGGCGCGCGTCGCCTTGGTGTTGATCGAGTGGTACAGCACCCGGCGGCGGATCTGCGGGGCGTCTTCCCAGGCGGCGGCGGGCGCGGCGCCGTCGGGCCCGACCAGGTCGACCAGGCCCAGGCCCGCCCAGATCGCCGCCGACCGGCCGCCGGCCCGCAGCACGGCGCCCTTGGCGCTGGTCTGCGCCGTGAAGGCCTCGGCGGGCAGCGCCGGGTCGAGCTCGACCCGCAGGGTGCAGCGGCCCTCGGCGCGCAGCGGGGCCCCGGTGACCCGCGCCCACTCGGCGGTGATCAGCTCCAGCGCGTCATGCAGCGCGGCGGGCCCGCAGAGCCGGTGCCCGGCGGCGCGCAGCGGCGGGCCGCCGGTCGGCGCCCAGCGGACCGGCAGCGGCACCGGCTGCTCGGGGCCGCCGATCCGCGGGGAGGGGGCGGGCTCCATCCAGCGGCGGATCGCCTGGTGATCGACCACGAGGCCCTTGTCGTCGGACCAGCGGGCGTCGATCTGGACCCAGCCGGGCCCGGGGGGCAGGGGCACCGCCAGCCGGCTGGTGGCGCTGACCACCCAGGGCGGCGGCGTTCCCTTGCTGCCGGGGGGAGGGGCCCAGCCGTCGAGCTCGGCCCGGAGCGCGGCGCCGGGCGCGTGGACCACGAGGCCGCCGTCGGCCGCGGGCTCGACGCGCAGGTCGAGGCCCAGCGGCCCGGCCTCGGTGAACAGCAGGTGAAGCGGTCGGGTGGGGCGCCCAGGGCCCTCTTCGGCCCAGGTGCGGGCGCCGACGCCGCGCGCGACCGGGCCGGCGAGGCCGAGGTACAGCGCCCAGGTCTGGCCACGGACCGGCGCGGTCGGCCCGCGCAGGCGGTGCACCCCTGCGCCGGCGGCGGCGCCGGGCACCGTCTGCTCGATGCTCTTGCCCTCGAGGCCCACGCCCCACTCCCAGCGGTGCCCGTCGGGGCTGGCGTCGACCCGCAGCAGCAGGCCCTCGGCGTCCCAGGCGAGGCGGGCCGGCGGGTCCAGGGTCAGCGCCGCGCCCTCGAGGCCCAGCCCCGGCGCGAAGCGGGCGAGGGTCGGGGCCTGCTCCCAGCAGGCGGCGGCGGGGTCGGGCGCGCAGCGGGGGAGGGTCAGCCGGGGCCCGAGCGGATCGGGGGCCTCTGCTTTGGCGGCGCGGGCGGGCTTGGGGGGCG
>JBJONS010000461.1:0-7536 GCA_046051725.1 Pseudomonadota bacterium
CGTTAGCCCCCACCCGACGGGGGCAAGGATGGGGAGGGCCAGCGCGCGGATCACCAGCGCCGGCGCGGCGGCGCTCAGCCTGCTCGGCGCCGCCCCCGCCGCGGCCTCGACGCTGCTCGACCCGCTCGGCGGCCTCGCGCTCATCGACCCGCTGACCCTCGACAGCGGCCTGCTCGGCGGCGGGGTCGCGGTGCGCGGCGGGGCGGGCGACGACGGCGGGGCGCTTGCAGTGGCGCTCGAGGCGCCCTTCTACCGAGAGCTCTCGCTGCAGGTCGGCTGGCAGCAAGACCTCTGGACCGACCGCCCCGACGGCCACAGCCTGAGCTGGCGGCTGCGCATGCCGGTGATCCAGACCGCCAGCTATGGCGAGGTGGACGCGCTTCTGCTGCACTACCGCGGGGCGGTCGCCCTGCGTGAGGTCGACCCGCTGGCCGCCGCCCACGAGGCCGGCGTGGGCCACGTGGTCGCCCGGCCGGGCCTGGGCGCGGGCCTCAGCCACCACCAGCAGCTCGCCGCCCTGGTGCGGGCGCCCGACGAGGCCGACGGCCGGGCGCGGGCGGGCCTCGTGGTGCGCGAGGCGGTGATCGTGGGCCTCGGCGGCCGACCGACCGACCGGGGCGCCTGGGCGCTGAGCCTGAGCCTCGCCGAGCTCGAGCTGCGCCACTACGGGCTCGTCTCGCGGGCCGATGGCCGCATGGACCTGCACTTCGCCGCGCCGGGCCTGCACCTGGGGCGCGGGCGCCAGAGCTGGAGCCTCTCGCTCGCCCCCCGCTACCGCCTCGCCTGGGGCGCCGCCGGGGCGCAGAGCCACTGGGCCGGGGTCGCCGGGCTGCGCTACGGCCACAGCCCGACGCTGGAGTGAACGTGATGGACGCTGCTTTGGCGTGGCTTCGCCCCGTTCTCGCCCTCATGGCGCTGCGCGTCGCCGGCGGCGCGGTCGGCCCGGCCCGTGCGACGGAGGAGGCGCCGCGGACGCCCCCGACGGAGCAGCCGCCGGCCCCGCAGGGGGAGAGGCCGACACCGCCCGTCACGCCGTTGGCCCCGCCGGTCGCGTCGGCGAACGCGGCGGAAGCGCCGCCCGGCCCGCCGCCCCAGCGCCTCGTGCTGCTGCTGCACGGCTACACCAGCGGCAGCGGCGAGCTGGCCGGCCTCGCCGAGCTGCTGCGCGGGCCGGGACCGGGGGGCGCGCCCGCGCTGCACGTGCACAGCCTTGATTTTGGGTCCTTCACCCGGGTCAGCCACGACCACAACCTCGCGGTCGACACCCTCGCCGAGCTGCTGCTCGCCGCGGTCGCCGCCCTGCCCGACCGCTGCCGGGTCTGCCATGCGCAGGCCGAGGCCGAGGTGCCGGTCGCCATCGTCGCCCGGAGTTTTGGCGGGATCATCGCGCGGGAGGCCATGCTGCGCGGCCTCGCCACCCGCCGGGCCCCCTGGCACATCGACCGCTTCGTCACCATGGGCACGCCGTGGATGGGCTCGACGCTGACGCGCTTCTCGACCGGCTTTCAGTCGATCGTCGTCAACGGCCTCGTGCGCACCCTGCTGTTCGGCTTTGTGCGCCCCGACCGCGGCGGGGCGTTTGGGCGCGTGCAGGACGCCCAGGCCCGCGCGATGCGCGTGGGCAGCCCCTACCTCTGGGACCGCGCGGTGGACTGGGAGCAGCACCTGCGCCGCCGGGCCGCCGAGGGGCATGAGCTGCCCGCCACCCTGCACCTCATCGGGCTCGGGGCGGCCGACGCCGACGGGCGCGGCGACGGCGTCGTGCGGCTGCCCTCGGCCTATGTCGCGCCGCTCGCGCCGAGCGCCGAGGCCGAGACCCTGCTGACCCCGCTGCGCCACCGCGAGCTGTGGAACCACCCGCCCGGCCCCGCGCGGGCCCCGGCCCTGGCCGCCGCCGGGCCGCTGCTGCTGCGCTTCCTCGACGAGGGCAGCCTGCGGGGCGCCGCCCTCGACGGCGCGGTGCTGCCGCTCGACCCGCCCCGCCACCCCGGCCTGCCCACCGAGGCCCGCCCCACGGTCTTCGGCCTCGCCGCCGGGGATGACCTCGACCCGGCCCTGCGCGCCGCGCTGGGCGAGCTGCGCGCGATCGGCGATCTGCACCTGCGGGTCGAGCTCGAGCGCGCGGGCCGGCGCCAAGAGCTGGCCCTGCCCGACGCCCTCTCGCTGTTCGTCAGCGACCCCGAGTGGAGCCGCGAGTGGCCCGGCCTCGTGCACGCCGCCGACGAGGCCGCCGCGCCCGGCTCGGACACCCTGCAGGTCGCCCCGAGCCCGAGCCGCCAGCTCTCGGTGACCGGGGTGCCGGCGGGCGCGCCCTGGGCGCTGGGCGTGCGCATCGAAGGCCTCGGCTGGGTGCCCGAGGCGGCCCTGCGGCTCGCGTCCGACGGCGACGCGCTCGCGCCCAGCGACCGGCCGGGCCGCTTCGCCTTGCGGACCCAGCAGCCCAACTTGCTGCGCCTCATCATCGACGCGGACGCGCTCGGGGCAGCCGGGCACCACGGCCCGGTACAGGTGGTCGGCCTGCGCTTGCAGGCGGTGGGCGAGATCCCGCCCCGTGCTAGGGCTCCGGCAGCGGCGCTGCCCTTCCCGCCCGTCGGCGCGCCCGCCGGACCCCTGCCATGACCCGCCTCCGCGTCGCCCTGCCCGAGGGCCCCCTCGACATCATCGGCGACATCCACGGTGAGATTGACGCGCTGCGCGTCTTGCTCACGCGCCTCGGCGTCGATGTGGCCCGCCGCCGGGCCCCCCGCCACCTCGTGTTCGTCGGCGATCTGGTCGACCGCGGCCCGGACAGCGTGGCGGTGGTGCAGCTGGTCGCCGACCTGGTCGACGCCGGCCAAGCCACCGTGGTGATGGGCAACCACGAGCTGAACCTGCTGCAGGGCGAGCGCAAAGAGGGCAACGGCTGGCTGTGGGACGGCCTCGGCCCCGACGGCGGCCCCGACCACTTCCCGTTCCGGCCGGGCCGCGACCGCAGCCAGCCCGCGGTGCCGCGGCCATTTGACAGCCGCCAGGCCAGCGCCGCCGAGCGCGAGGCGGTGCTGGCCTTCTTCCGCACCCTGCCGCTGGTGGCCGAGCGGCCCGACCTGCGGGTGGTGCACGCCGCCCCCGATCCGGCGGCCCTCGCCGCCCTGCCCGAGGCCGGCGACGTGGTGCAGATCGCCGCCGAGCACGACCAGCTCACCCGCGCGCGCCTGGACGCGGCGGGCGTGCTGGCCCAGGCCGCGGCCGAGCGCGCCGCCTGGGGCATGCTGCGCGACCCGAACCGGGCGCCCACCACGCTGCTCGAGGCGGTGGCGACCCAGGCCGAGGCCGAGCAGGCCGGCAACCCGATCAACGTGCTCACCAGCGGCCTCGAGCGCAGGGTGCCGTTTTCGCGCATGTTTTGGGCCGGCGGCAAGTGGCGCTTCGTCACCCGCGACCCCTGGTGGGAGCGCTACGGCGCCGAGGACCCGGCCGCGCCCGCGGTGGTCGTGGGCCACTACTGGCGGCGGCGCGGGACCGGGCCGGTGCCCGACAAGGCGGACGTGTGGTGGGCCGACCCGCGGCTCGGCTGGTCGGGCCCGACCCGCCGAGCCTACTGCGTCGACTTCAGCGTGGGGCGGCGCTTTGTCGAGCGGGCCGAGGGCGCGCGCAGCTTCGCGGGCGGGCTCGGTGCCCTGCGCTGGCCCGAGGCGACCTTGGTCTTTGACGACCAGGACGGCGTCGTCGACACGCGCGCCGGCCAAGCGCCCGCGGTCGTGTAGGCTCGGCGGCCCGGGGGCGGCGCCCCCGCGCGGGGGCGATGATGGAGATCTTGAGCGTGAGCGCAGAGGTGGCGCCCTGGTCCAAGACCGGCGGGCTCGGCGACGTGGCGGCGGCCCTGCCCAAGGCGCTGGCCGCCCGCGGCCACCGGGTGCTGGCGGTGGCCCCCCGCTATGCGCACTACGCCGACGCGTGGGACACGGGCATGCGCCTGCGCTTCCCCCTGTTTGGTGAGGTGCACGAGGTCCGCCTCTTCCACACCCAGGCGGCGGGCTTCGACCTGCTCTTCGTCGACCACCCCGCCATCTGCCGCGGCGGCATCTATGGCGACGAGCGCGGCGGCTACGGCGACAACCTGTTCCGCTTCGCCCTGCTCAGCCGGGCGGCGATCGAGGCGGCCCGCCGCTTCCCGGTCTCGGCCGGCGGCGACGCGGCCCGGCCGCTGACCGAGGCGGGCCCCCTGCGCGTGCTGAGCCACGACTGGCACGCCGGTCTGGTGTCGGTCTACCTGCGCCACCACTACCAGGCGCACGGGCTGCTGACCGACGCGCGGGTGGCCCACGTGATCCACAACCTCGCCCACCAGGGCGTCGCCAGCTTCGACGACTGGTGGGGCCTCGACCTGCCGGTGACCGCGGCCTCGGCCCTCGACATGCACGGGCGCATCAACTGCATGAAGGCGGCGCTGGTCACCGCCGACCGGGTGGTGGCGGTCAGCCCGAGCTACGCCCGCGAGATCACTGAGCAAGAGCATGGTTTTGGCCTCGACGGCATCCTGCGCATGCGCGGCGGGGCGCTCACCGGCATCATCAACGGCATCGACCCCGCCGAGTGGAGCCCGGCGAACGACCGGCACCTGCCGGCGGCCTTCGGGCCCGAGGTCTGGCCCGAGGCCCCGGCCAAGCCGGGCCCCGTCGGGGGCAAGCTGCGCTGCAAGGTCGAGCTGCAGCGTGAGCTCGGGCTTCCGGTGCGCGCCGACCTGCCGGTGCTCGGCTTCATCGGCCGGCTGACCGGGCAGAAGGGCATCGACCTGCTCGAGGCGGTCGGGCCCTGGCTGGCCCACCAGCCCTGTCAGGTGGTCCTGCTCGGGACGGGCGAGGAGCGCTACGAGCGCGCGCTGTCTGCCCTCGGTCGACGGTACCCGAGCGCGGTGGCGGTCAAGGTGGGCTTCGACGTGGGCCTCGCGCACCGGATCACCGCTGGCGCCGATCTTCTGCTCATGCCCAGCCGCTTTGAGCCCTGCGGCCTCAACCAGCTCTACGCCCTCGCCTATGGCACCGTGCCGGTGGTGCACGCCACCGGCGGCCTGCGCGACACGGTGCAGAGCTTCGACCCCGGGCGAGACGCCGGCACCGGCTGGGCTTTTGGTCCGGCCAGCGCCGAGGCCTTCCAGCACGCGCTGTCGATGGCCCTGCTGACCTGGCACCAATTCCCGGGCAGCTTCGCGGGCTTGGCCCGCCGGGGCATGGCCGAGCGCAACGACTGGGCGGCCAGCGCCGAGGCCTACGTGCGGCTGCTCGCCGGCTGAGCGGGGGGAGGGCGCCGCGGAGCCGCCGCCCGGCGGAGGGGCGGGCGCGCTTGCTCCTGCGGGCGGCTCCGGCGTAGTCTCGCCCCACGGGGAGCGGTCGGCCGCGCGCTGCGGGCGCGGGGCCCCAGCGGGCCCTCCGCCCCATGCTGGAGGTCCGGTGTCCCTGTGGTCTGCCCCCCTGCGCGCCCTGCTCGCGCTGCCCCTCGCCCTCGCCCTGTCGAGCACCGCCGCCGCCCAAGATGGCATCGTCAAGGCCCAGCTCGAGGCCAAGGGCGTCAAGTTTGAGGTCGACGCCGACGGCGACTTCAAGTGTGTGTTCCGGCTCGAGAGCGGGCGCACCCAGGTGGTGTGGGTGCGGTCCAAGGTCGCCGAGTACGGCGCGATCAAGGTGCGCGAGATCTGGTCGCCGGGCTACCGCGCCGACACCGCCGACTTCCCGGCCATCATCGCCAACCAGCTGCTCACGAGCAGCAACGGCGTGAAGCTGGGCGGCTGGGTCAAGCAGGGCCAGAACGCCGTGTTCGTGGTCAAGATCCCCGGCGACGGCTCGGCCGACCAGCTGGTCAGCGGCATCACCGCGGCCGTCGAGTCCGCCGACGCGCTCGAGCTGGCCCTCACCGGCAAAGACGACCTGTAGGACCGCCTCGCGCGCGGCAGGGGGCAGAGGGGCCGCGCGCCCCGCGCGCGGGTCGGCCCCCGGCCGACGGAGCGCAGCGAACCCCCGCCGCACCCGGCCCGGCGCCCCGCGCCGGGGCCGCCCCGCCGTCGAGAGGGGCCTGCGCGGGGCCGCTCAGCCGCCGGTCAGCGCCACAGCCTCGAGCGCGCCGGCCCCGGCCCCGCCCTCGGCCACCCCCGGCGCCCCCATCAGCAGCACGGCCCCCTCGGCGAAGGCGGTGAGCTGCAGCGTCGCCCCGCGGCGGTCGTCGATCGGCAGGGTGTCGCGCCGCTGCCCGCCCAGCGCGTCGACCCGCTGGTCGCCCCGGCCCGGCGCCGGCAGCAGCCAGACCTCGCCGCGGCTCGGCGCCGCCCCCGCCAGCAGGCCGTCGCGCCCGCCCAGCGCCGGCAGCAGGGCCACCGCTTGGCCGAGCCCGCCGCCGCCCCGCACGATGAGGTCGGCGGTCGCGCTGCTGCGCACGCCCGGCGGCCGGTCGCCGTAGAAGACGACCAGCGCGCCATCCCCGTCGTCGGCGTCCGGCAGGCCGATCGCGAGGTCGGCGCGGCCGTCGCCGTCGAGGTCCCCCACGCCCAGCCGGGCGCTGGCCGCCCCGAGGCGCAGGCCGCGGTCCGCCCCCAGGGTGAACGCGATGGCCTGGTCGGTCAGATCGCCCTGCAGCTCGTCGATCCGGGCGCCGCCCCCCAGCAGGGCGCAGGCCCCCACCGCCTCGTCTTCGGCGTCGTAGCCGGGCGCGCAGACCAGCAGGTCGGTGAGGCCGTCGCCGCTCAGGTCGGCGACCGCCAGGGCCGAGCCGAGGCCGTCGCCCTCTTCTTCGCCGCTGAGCTCGAGGTCGGGCGGCTGGTCGCTCAGCGGCTTGGCCTCGTCTGCCCCCGCGCCGAGCCAGACCGAGACCGCGCCGGTGCCCCCGTCGTCGTCCGGGGCGCCGGCCGCCAGATCGAGCACGCCGTCGCCGTCGAGGTCGGCCAGGGCCACCGCCGCGCCCAAAGACGGGCGCTGGCTCTGGACCGGCGGCCGCTCGTTGACCCGCAGCGCCCCGGCCCCGGCCTCGACGAACAGCAGGTGCACCGCCCGCGCCCCGGGCGCGCCCACCGCCACCACCCCAGCCCCCGCGCCGCCGTCGGCCGCCGCCACCGCCGCGCCGAGGCCCGCGCCGGCGCCGCCGTGCAGCAGGGCCGGGGCCGCCCGCAGCGCCCGCGCGCCGTCGGCGTCGAGCGGGTGCAGGGCCACCAGGCCGTCGCCGCCGTCTGCGCCCGGCGCCGCCACGATCACCGCCGCCCCGGTCGGGCTCGGGGCGGTGACCAGGGCGGGCCCGACCCCGCCCACCCCGTCGCCGGGCAGCTCGCCGGCCACCGACCAGCCGTCGAGGTCGGCCAGCGCCGGCGGGGGCGCGGCCGTGCCGGTGTCTGCGGCGGCCCCATCGGCGTCACCAAAACGCACCACCGCCTGCGGGCAGCCCGTGAGGACCAGCAGGAGCGCGGCGTTCAGCGCGCGGGGCGCGGCGGCGAGGGGCACAGGGGCTCCGCGGGGCCCCGCGGTGGGCGGGCGCAGGGCCCGCCGCTGCGGGCGGAGCGCCCGGCAGGCGCACTCTACC
>JBJONS010000462.1:0-2802 GCA_046051725.1 Pseudomonadota bacterium
GGCCGAGGCGGCGCGCACCGCGGCGGCCCAGGCCGAGGCGCGGGCGAGCGCGGCCCTCGCCGGGGTGCCCGCCTGGGCCGACGCCGCCCAAAAGACCGCCGGGTGGGCCGCCCTCGACGAGGCCGCCGCATCCCAGACCGAGGCGGCGGCCCGCGAGGCCGAGGCCGAGGGCCTTTTGCTCGCGGCGCTCACCGAGGACCCGGGCTGCCCGCCTGCGGTGGCGGCCCTGGCCCGCCGGGCGGCGGCCGGCTGGGAGGCGGCGGTCGCCCGGCGCGATCACAGCGCAGCGGCCCGCTGTGAAGAGCAGCTGCGCCGCTTCGGCGGCCCCGCGCGCGCGCTGTGGAGCGCCGGCGAGGGCCTGCTGCACGTCGAGACCGCGCCGCCTGGCCTCGCGGTGCGGCTGGCCCCCCTGCGCGGGGCCCGCCTGCGCAGCCCCGGCCCGCTGGGGGCGCCGACGCGGGGCCCGGCCGTGCTGCGCCTGCCCGCCGGGGGCTACCAGGCCACGGTCGAGGGGCCCGCCGGCCCCATCACGCTGCCGGTCCTGGTGCTGCGCGGGGGCGAGGTGGACCTGTGCGGCGGGGTGGCCGGCGCCTTGCTCCTCCCGCCAGCGGTCGACCCAGGCGCCCAGCCGATCGCCGCGGGCTGGAGCTGGCTCGGGGGCGACCCCTTGGCCGCGGCCAGCCTGCCCCGGGGCCGCTGGTGGGTGCCCGCCTTCGCCCTGCAGACCCACCCGATCACCAACGCCGAGTACATCGACTACCTCAATGATCTGGTGTCTCGGGGCGCGCGGTCCGAGGCCGAGGCCCGGGCTCCGCGCAGCGGCGGCCGGCCCGGCGAGGGGGCGGTCTACGCCCAGTCCGCCGACGGCCGCTTCCACCTCGCGCCCGACGCCCAGGGCGATCTGTGGGCGCCCGACTGGCCGGTCGTGCTCATCGACGCGCTGGACGCCGCCGCCTACGCCGCCTGGCGGGCCGATCGCGACGGGCTGCCCTGGCGCCTGCCCAGCGAGGTCGAGTGGGAGCGGGCTGCCCGCGGGGTCGACGAGCGCCCCTTCCCCTGGGGTGAGGCCCTGGACCCCTCGCTGTGCTGCATGCGCGAGAGCCACCCTGGGCGGCCGCTGCTGGCGTCGATCCACGCGTTTCCGCTCGACCGCAGCCCCTGGGGGGTCGCGGGCCTCGGCGGCAACGTGCGCGACTGGTGCCTCGAGGCGCCTGCGCCCGAGGGCCCGCCGCGCGACCCCGAGGGCCGCCTGATCGTGCGCGCCGGACCGCCCCGCGGCCCGCGGGTGGCGCGGGGAGGCAGCTGGATCTCCAACGCCCAGCACGTGCGGAGCGCCCACCGCCACCAGCTCGACGCCGAGGGTCGCAAAGAGACCACCGGCCTGCGCTTGGCCCGCAGCCTGGACTGAGCGCCGCGGCGGTCGACCCGCGCCTGGGCGCCCCGTCGGCCTGCGGCCGCCGGCCCCTGTCCTGCGCGCGCGGGGCCGGGCGGCCCCTCGGTCGCTGCGCGACCGGCCTGCGGCCGCGCTCCGGCCCGGGTGGCGCGCGCGAGGCGGCGCTGAGCGCCACCGCTCCGCGCCGATCGGCCTCCAGCGGGCCGCGCGCGCCCGACCGGCCCGCGGCCGCTCAGCCGCGGCCGACGCCCTCGAAGGCCGCGGCGAAGGCCCCGAGGTTGCCGCCCGGCCCCTTGGAGTCGAGGATCGCGAAGGTGACCGCCTGCAGCCCACCCTCGTCCTCGTCGAAGACCTCGCGGTAGAGGCGCGCGACCACCTCGGGCGGGTTGAGGAAGGCGCCGCAGCCAAACGCGCTGAGGACGGCGTGGGTGACGCCGGCCTCGCGCAGGGTGTCGCGCTGGGCGACGATGCGGCGGCGCGCCTCGCGCGCGTCGAAGACCTCGCGGTTGCCGTTGATCGCGGCCGCGCGCAGCTCGTAGAAGGGGAAGACCTCGTCGTCCGGCAGCAGGGCGTAGCCGAGGCCGGGGGCCTCGCGGAGCTCGGGGCCGCGGAGGCAGACCCGTGGCGTCGCGGTGTCCAGCAGCACCCGCCCCTCTGCGGCGAGGATGCGCGCGGTGACCGCGGGCCGGTAGCGGTCGGTCTCGGGATCCCGCACCGCGTCGTCGATGCTGAAGGCGCAGTCGGTGCGGCGGAACAGGTTCTCTTCTTGGGCGCCGGTGCCCTCGATGTACCGCCCGCCCGGCAACCAGGCGTTGGCCATGTTGAGAACAGCGTGACAGACGCCGGTCTCGCGGGTCAACCGCAGGGTAGCGACCCCCCAGTCCTCGCCCACCACGCGCACCTGCAGGCCGCTGCGGGGCGCGGGCGGGCCGGCCGCCGCGGCCCAGCGCGCCCGGTTCTGCGCGGCGCGCGCCTGCAGCCGGTCGCGCCCCCCGTCCGCGAGGCGGGCGAGGGTGTCGGCGAGCACCGCGCGGCGCTGGACGTTCCGCGGGTGGCCAAAGGCGCCGCCGCGGAGCTCAACTTCGGGGATCGGCCGGCGACCGTACATCTGGACCTCGTCGTGCGGGTGCAGCGCCGCGCCGGGCGCTGCCCGCCCGCCGACGCGGGCCCCAGCATCGCATGATCCCAGGGCGGCCCCGATGCGGTACCCTCAGCCCCGAGGAGGCCCCATGTCCGCCACCCGCCTGCGCGCCCGCCGCTCGCCGATCCACCTGCCCTTCCGCCTGAGCCTCTGCTGCGCGCTGGGCGCCTGCGCGGGCGAGCCCGCGCCCTTCGGCCAGCCCAAGGCGGGGGGCGACGAGGCCGACGCGGGCGGCGCGGATGGCGGAGCGGTCGACGGCGCAGCGGAC
>JBJONS010000463.1:0-3629 GCA_046051725.1 Pseudomonadota bacterium
ATCTGCATCGGGCAGGGGAAGTCGAGCACGAACTCGATGAGCCAGCAGTCGCCATCGCAGACCACCGTGATGTCGGTGGCGCCGACCAGCGACCGGCGGTCTTCAGACAGCGTGCCCGAGAGCTGCGTGTCAATGACCATCTCGGCGTCAAAGCCGAAGCTGCCGAGGTCTTGGCGCAGGGTGGCCGAGGCGCACGAGAAGCTCACCCCGTCGGTCACCGCGCAGTCGCCCGGCGCGCCGCCGTCGGCCGAGAGCGCGAAGGTCACCGGATCGACGTGGCTGATCGCGTAGGCCTCGGCGAGGAAGGCCGCCGGGTCTTGGAAGCTGGCCACGCCGCAGTCGTCGCGGGTCAGCGACCAGTCGGCGAGGCTCCAGGCGCCCTCGACCGGCAGGGCCGGCGGGGGAGGCTCTTCGCCGCCGTCAGCCGGGTCGGTGCCGCCGTCGGTCGCGCCGTCCGCGCCGCCGTCGGTGGTCCCGTCGGCCCCGCCGTCGGTGGCCCCGTCCGTCCCGCCGTCGGTCGCCCCGCCGTCGGTGGCGCCGTCCGCGCCGTCGGTGGACCCGTCGGCGCCATCGGTGGACCCGTCGGCGCCGTCCGCGCCGCCGTCCGCCGCGCCCTCGTCGGTGGCGCCGCCGCTGTCGGCGCCGCTGCCCTCGACCTTCGCCGCGCCCTCGCCGCCGCAGCCGACGGCCAGCGCCCCGATCAGCGCGAGCGCGCGCCACGCGCCGCTGCCCTCGACCTGCCCACCCTGCCCGATGCACACCTTGATCATGGGACCTCCAGCGCCGTGCGCTTCGCCACGACATTGAACACAGTTTGCACACAGACGCAAGTCGGCCCGCTGTGGCAAGCTCGGCCTCCCCGCCGCCGCCGAGCGCCCATGCCGACCTCCCCACCGTCCCAGCCGCCCGCCGCCGAGGCGCCCGAGGCCCGCGCCCAGCGGGTGCTCGCCGACCACGACCTGCCCCCGACCCTGCTGCCCCCGGGCATGACCGCCGCCGAGGTCGACGCGCAGGGGCGCTTCTTCGTGGTCTACCCCGCGCCGGTCGAGCGCTTGATCGGCGGCTACCGCGTGCGCTTCGGCCCGCGCATCGAGGGCCAGCTCGCCCCGGGGCGGGCCAGCGGGCTGCGGGGGGTCGAGGCCCGCCAGGGCCTGTGGTTCGGGGTCCAGGCGATCACCGGCGCGGGCGAGCAGCTCGTCTTCTCGGTCGGCCCCGCGCGGGTGCGGCTGCCCCGCGCCGCCTTCGCGCGGCCATGACGACCGACCGGGCGGACCGCGCCGCCCGCTGAGCAGCCCCCTCCGCCCGCCGATGGGCCCGCCCCTCTCCCGCACCTGACCCGTCGCGCCCCCGCGCGCCCAAGCGGAGCCCGCCCATGTTCACCGCGCTGCTGCTCTGCCTGCCCGCCGCCGCCGCGACCCTCGACCTGACGCTGCGCCTCGAGGCGGTCGACCCCGACGCGGCCTGGGCCCGCCTGCCCTTCGACGTGCCCGCGGGCACCGCCGAGCTCGAGCTGCGCCGCGTGTCGGCCACGCCCGGGGTGGTGGTCGACCTGGGGCTCGTCGAGCCGGCCGGCGCCATGCGCGGCTGGAGCGGTGGGAACACCGAGCCCGCCATCGTCGGCGTCGAGGCCGCCAGCCGCAGCTACCGCGCGGGCCCGCTGCCCACGGGGGCGTGGGCGGTGCTGGTCGGGCTGCCCGGCCGGCCGAGCGGCCCGGTCGAGCTGGCGGTGCAGATCGAGCTGCGCGAGGCCCCGACCCTGGCCCCCGAGCCCCAGCGCGCGCCCTACGCGCCGCCGGCCCCCCTGCGGACCGGCCGCGGCTGGTACGCCGGCGACCTGCACGTGCACTCGCACCAGTCGGGGGACGCCGACCCCGACGCCACCCTCGACGCGGTGGCCGCGGCGGCCCGCGCCGGCGGCCTCGACTTCGTGCTCATCTCGGACCACAACACCGACGCCCACCTGCAGCTGCTCAACGACGCCCAGGCGCGTCACCCCGACCTGCTGCTGCTGCCTGGCGTCGAGTGGACCACCCACAAGGGCCACGCGCTGGCGCCAGGGGTGACCTCTCCGCCGCCCTTCTGGGTCGGTTTTGAGGGCCTGCGCGCCGAGCTTGCCGCCGCGGATGTGCAGACACAGGGGGGTCTGTTCGCCCCGGCCCACCCCACGCTGAACCTCGGCCCCGCCTGCCTCGGCTGCGCTTTTGAGCACAGCCTGCCCGCCGAGGCCATCGACGCGCTCGAGGTGTCGACCATCGACATTGACGTGGTGGGAACGCTGCTGCTCGACGGCGGCCTGCGCCTCTGGGATCAGCTCTGCGACCAGGGCCGCCACGTCACGCCCGTGGGCGGCAGCGACGATCACGCCGCGGGCGCGGGCACGGGCCCGTTCAGCTCGCCGGTGGGGCGCCCGCGCACCCTGGTCGAGGCCGAGGCCCTCTCGGTCGAGGCCATCCTCGACGGGATGCGCGCGGGCCGGACCATGATCCAGCTCGGCGGAGAGGGCGACCCGCTCGTCATCCTCGAGGCTGACGGCCGGGTGGGCGACACGGTCGAGGCCGCCGAGGCCACCGTCGAGGCCACGGTCGAGGGCGGGGCCGGCGGCGCGCTCGAGTGGTGGGTCGACGGCGAGAAGGTCCGCACTGACGCTGTCGACAGCGATCCGTGGGTGGGCAGCTACGCCCTCACCGCCCCGGCGCAGGGCGAGGCGCGGGTGCGGGCGATGATCGTGCGCGACGGCCTGCCCCGCACGCTGACCAGCCACATCTGGCTGCGCCTGCCCGCCGACAGCGGCGTCCAGCAGGGCAAAGCTGAGGCCGGCGCCTGCGGATGCACCGGCGCCCCCGGCGCCGGCCCCCTGGCCCTCGCCCTCGCGCTGATCCCCGCCCTGCGGCGCCGCCCGCGCCGCCCCTGACCATCCACTGACCCCCGCCCGAGAGACCCATGACCACCGCTGCCGACGCCCTGCTTCAATTCTGGTTCGAAGAGACCCCACCGGCGCGCTGGTTCGGGGTCGACCCGGCGTTCGACGCCCTGCTCGCCGAGCGGTTCGGCGCCCTGCTCGGCGCCGCCCGCCAGAGCCTGCTGTGGACCTGGCGCGGCAGCCCGCGCGGCCGCCTCGCCGAGATCATCGTGCTTGACCAGTTCTCGCGCAACATCCACCGCGGATCCGCCGCCGCCTTCGCCGCCGACCCCCTGGCCCTCGCCCTGGCCCAAGAGGCGGTGGCCCAGGGGGCCGACCAGGCCCTGCCGGTCACCCAGCGGTCCTTCCTCTACCTGCCCTATATGCACAGCGAGGCCCTCGCGGTCCATGACGAGGCCCTGCGCCTCTACGACCAGCCGGGCCTCGAGAACAACCTCGCCTACGAGCACAAGCACCGCGAGATCTTGCTGCGCTTCGGCCGCTACCCGCACCGCAACGCGACGCTGGGCCGGGTGTCCACGCCCGACGAGCTGGCCTTCCTTCAGACCCCGGGCTCGTCGTTCTAAGCGCGCCGCCCTTCCCGTCGGGCGCCCTCGGCCCCCCGCCTGGGCGTCGCCGGGGCCCCGGTCGCCGCTCCGCCAGCGGCGGGATCGGCGCCCGCCCGGCTCGGTCGGCTGCGCCGACCGCGGCTGCGCCGCGCCCCGCGGTC
>JBJONS010000464.1:0-2766 GCA_046051725.1 Pseudomonadota bacterium
GCCCACCGCGCCGCCGATGCCCCAGACCCACCACCGCATGCGTCCGCCTAACCGGGCCCGCGGGGGTGGGCCGCCGGCCGGGCGGCGCCCGGATATGCGCCCGGCATGGACTGGCTGACCGACCCCGCGCCCGAAGACCCGCCCGGCCTGGTGCGCCCCACGCATGTCGTGGTCGATCTCGGTCGCCTCGTCGACAACCTCGCGGTGATTCGCGCCCACGTGGGCGGGCGGGCGGTCATGCCGATCCTCAAGGCCAACGCCTACGGCCACGGGCTCGTTCCGGTGGCCCGCGCCCTGGAGGCGGCAGGGGCGCCCTGCTTCGGGGTCGCGGTGCTCGAAGAGGGGCTCTTGCTGCGGCGGGCCGGGGTGCGCGTGCCCGTCCTGGTGCTCGGCGGCATCGTGGGCGAGCAAATCCCCCTCTTCCTCGACGCGGATCTCAGCCTCACCGCCAGCTCCATCGACAAGCTGCGGGCCATCGATGCCGCCGCGGCCGGTCGCCCCGCCAAGGCCCGGGTGCACCTCAAGATCGACACCGGCATGGGCCGCATCGGCGTCCGCTGGAGCGGGGCCGCGCGCCTCATCGAAGAGAGCCTGCGCTGCCCGAACATCGTCGTAGAGGGCGTGTACACCCACCTCGCCACGAGCGACGAGCCAGACCCCTCCTTCACGCAGACGCAGCTCGCGCGCTTCGCCGAGGCGCTGGACGCCTACCCGCGCCTCGGCGCGCCCTGTCCTCCGCGGCACGCGGCCGCCACCGGCGGGATTCTGCAGCACCCGGACTCCTGGCTGGACCTCGTCCGCCCGGGGCTGCTCCTGTACGGGGTGCACCCGGCGGCGGATTTTCCGGCGCGGCTGCCGGTGCGACCCGCCTTGTCTTGGACGAGCAAGGTCGTGTTCTTCAAGGTCGTGCTGCCGGGGGAGTCCGTGAGCTATGGCGCCACCTGGCGGGCGACGGTCCCGACGCGGGTGGTGACGGTGCCGGTCGGCTACGGGGACGGCTACCTGCGCGCGCTCGGGGCCGGCGGCGCGGAGGTGCTGCTGCGCGGGCGGCGGCGGCCGGTCATCGGGCGGGTGTGCATGGACCAGCTGATGGTGTCGATCGGCTGGGACGAGGCCTGGAACGGGGACGAGGTCGTGCTGCTGGGCGAGCAGGGGGGCGAGTCGCTGTGCGCCGAGGAGCTGGCCGCGCGCGCCGGGACCATCCCGTGGGAGATCCTCACCGCCATCAACACCCGGGTGCCCCGGCTCTATGTGGGCGGGCCCGGCTGAGCGGCGCCGAGGGCGGCCTGCAGCTCTTCCGCGCCGCGCGGGCCGAGGCGCGGGCCCAGGCGCGCGGCCCAGTCTGGCGCGGCGCCGAGCCCGTCCGTCGCCGCGAGGAGGCCGACGAGCAGCTCCGGGTCCACCGGGGCCTCCGGGTCCAGCAGCACGGCTTGGTAGGTGCGCCAGGCGTCCGCGGCGGCGCCGGTGCCGAGCTGCACGGCGGCGCGCAGGGCCGGGGCGGCCGACCATCCCGGGGGCAAGGCCTCGAGGTGGGCGGCGGCGGCCGCGGCGTCGCCCAGGGCGAGGGCCGCCTCGGCGGCGAGCACCCCCACGCGGGCCCGGACGGCGTCGGTGCGTGCCCGGGCCTGGAGCGCGGCGGCCCCGGCGGCGGCGGCCGCGGCGTCGCCCGCGTCGTAGCGGGCCTGTGCATCTGC
Organism: Pseudomonadota bacterium; assembly: GCA_046051725.1. Classification (GTDB taxonomy): domain Bacteria; phylum Myxococcota_A; class UBA796; order UBA796; family UBA2385; genus JAEUKK01. The sequence continues at coordinate 1,695 of JBJONS010000464.1, forward strand.
GAGGTCGGCGAGCAGCGCGTCGTCGGCATGGGACTGCGCCTCGGCCCGCAAGGCCCGCAGGCTCAGGAAGAGCACCCAGCCGGCGACCGCGAGCAGGGGCGCCCGCCCCGTCACGAGGGCCCCGGCGAGGCCGAGCCCAGCGACCCCGACGCTCACCCGGGCCGCCCAGCGCTGCCCGGCGCCCGGGGAGGCCCACTCCACGAGCGCGCCGAGGGCTTGGGCCCCGTCGAGGGGCAGCACCGGCAGGAGATTGAGCCCGCCCCACACGAGGTTGACCAGCACGCCCATCTGGGCGACATCGGAGGCGCCACCCGGGGGCAGGAGGGCGCGGGCGCCCAGGGCCGCCGCGCCGAGGAGGCCGCCGGCCAGGGGGCCCGCCAACGCCACGGCGAGGCGCTGCGGGGCGCTGGGCGGCCGCGGGGGTCGCCAGCGCGTGAGGCCGCCGAAGGCCTGCAGCTCGATCTCGGCCGGGTAGCCGAAGCGCCGGACGGCGAGGGCGTGGCCCAGCTCGTGCCACAGCATCGACAGCGCCAGCACGGCCAGCCACGCGGGGGCCCGCGCCGGGCTGTCCACCAGCAGCGCGAAGGCGCCCATGCCGAGCCAGAACCCCGGGCGCACCTGGATCGGCACGCCAAAAAGCCGCAGGCGCAGCCCCGCGGCGAGGCGCGCCCCGAGGCCCGGCCGCTCAGTACTTGACGGAGCAGCCATAGGGCTTCTGCCGGGCGAAGGGCGCCGGCTGCCCGGTGGTGACGGCGGCGAGGACCTCCTCGGTGTAGGCCCGCTTGGCGCCGCCCTCGGCGTTGCCGAGCGGGGCGTTGTCGTAGGCGCCGATGTACGCCACGTTGCCGTCCGGCCCGACCACGACCATCTGCGGCGTGGTCTTGGCGCCGTAGGCCCGGCCCACGGCGCCCGTCTCGTCCAGGAAGACGCGGGGCGCGAGCTTCCAGTCCTCGCGGGCCTCCCGGTTGGTGCCCACGCCGCTGCCCTGCGAGCCCGGCTTGTTGCTGTTGATGACCAGCCACTCGACGCCCTTGCCGGCCCAGGCGCGCGACACATCGGCCAGACCCGCCTA
>JBJONS010000465.1:0-3096 GCA_046051725.1 Pseudomonadota bacterium
ACGCGGTGGGCATGAAGCGGGCGAATGGCTACGGGCTGCACGATCTCAGCGGCAACGTGTTCGAGTGGGTGTGGGACGTCTGGGATTGGTATGGCGCGGGCGGCGGTGCCTCAGTCGTCGACCCGGTCAGCTTGGCGACGGGGGCCAACCGTGTCGTCCGGGGCGGGAGTTGGAGCACCGACGCGTCGAGCGCGCGCGTCTCCAACCGCGGCAGCCACACCCCAGGCTACCGCAACACCACCGTGGGGGTGCGGCTGGTTCGGACCGCCCGCTGACCGTGCTGCATGTGCCCCCACCGGCGCCATGCGAGCAGCTTGTCCCGATGACGGTGGATTGGACTGTCCAGGACCCGTCGACCGGCCAGTGGCTCGGGAGTGACCGGGCCGCTCGCCGGCACCACGGCCCTTTGCCGTCCCGCCGGCGCAGCGCCCCGGGTGGGGGCGGGCACACCGGGCGCGCGGCGCGGTGGGGGCAGGCTGCGACCGGGGGGGCCTGCAGTCTGTGGAGTAAGCCCTGGCCGAAGTTCTTAGTGACAATGGTGCGCGGGACGTTGTCCTGGCGGTGAGCCCGTACCGTTCACGCCCCCTCCGCTGCGCTGCGGGCCGCGCCCCCGCTCGGGTTCGCCGGGTCCCCGGTCCGGGCCGCGGCCTGCGGCCCGCCCGCCCCGCCCGGCTCCGTCGGCCGCTGCCCGACCGGCCGATGGCCGCCGTTGGGGGCGCTGGCGCGGGGCTCTGCTTTACGGCCTGCGTCGTTGTTGTCGTCCAGATGGTCAATCGCGATGGTTCAGGCCCACTGGCGACCGTCCGCCGGGCGCTGCTGTCGCGTCAAGGCGAGGCCCCCCGCGCCGGCTTGATGGCGGGGTTAGGCCTGCGGGTCCATGGAGGTCCCCGATGCGCCCACCCGCCGATGTACGCAGTGTCCCGAGAGCTCTGGCGCTGGTGGCGCGCACCGCGCCGCTGCTCGGCGCCAAGCCCAGCGGGGCGCCTGCGGTGCAGCGCGTACCCAGCGTCGAAGAGGTGGTCGAAAAAGAGGGGTTTACCCCGACGCTGTCGCAGTCCGAGATCTACCGGCCGGGCGCTGTGCTGGTGCCCAACGCGAAGGGTGGCCATGACGTCATCGTGAAGGACTGCCTCGGCGTGCAGGCCGAGGTGTCGGTGATGTCGCAGAGCAGCATCGCGACGAGCTTGGCCACCGGCGTGTCGGCGCGCTTGGGTGTGACCAAGGGTGCGGCGGCGGCGGGTATCGAGAAGCGCCTGAGCTTCGTCGATCCCGAGCAGCGTTACGGTGCCCCTGGCGCAGGTCGCGGCGACCGAGGCCTGCGAGGAGGGGGTGAAGAACGCCGGCCGGCTCGTCGACTTATCCCAGGCGGTCGTCATCTATGACGTGCTGGTGGCGCAGATCAAGAACAGCGTGTGCACCAAGGCTGACGCCAACGGCAAGGTCGTCGCCTTGGGCGCGGCCGAGGCCGAGGCCTTCAGCGAGTGCGTGCAAGAGAGCGACGCGCAGGTGCCGCTTGGGTACAAGGCTGTGCCCTTGGGTCAACTGGTGGCGGTGGGTGGCGCGCCCGTGCCGGCGGCTGCGGCCGCTGGCGCGACGCAGGGGGCGGGCTGGTCGGGCTCGGGCGGTTTTGGCGGCGCGGGCGACCTCGCCAAGCAGCTTGAGGCGGCCGAGAAGCTCAAGGCCGAGCTTGAAGCCAAGCTGGTGGCCTGCCTGAAGTCCGAGGCCGACAAGGTGCGGGCGCAGGCAAAGGCCGACTGGGCGCAGCTGGCGCCGCTGGCGGCGAAGACCGACGCGGCGGCGAAGGCGGCGGGCAAGGGGTACTTTGAGAAGTTCGTGTCGGTGTATGGCGCGGCGAAGGTGAACTGCACGAACGAGCTGGGCGAGCGCAGCGAGGCGGTCGTGGTGGCCGAAGTGGCGCAGGCACGGGCCTGGCTGGACGCGCCAGCGGCCAGCGCGGCCAGCGCAGGCAGCGCGTCGAGCGGCGCGCCGGTGCCGGCGGCTGCGGGCGCGACGCAGGGCGGCGGCTGGTCGGGCTCGGGCGGCTTTGGCGGGGCGGGCGACCTCGCGAAGCAGCTCGAGGCTGCTGAGAAGCTGAAGGCCGAGCTTGAGGCCAAGCTGGTGGCCTGCCTGAAGTCCGAGGCCGAGAAGGTGCGGGCGCAGGCCAAGGCCGACTGGGCGCAGCTGGCGCCCTTGGCGGCCAAGACCGACGCGGCGGCGAAAGCGGCGGGTAAGGGGTACTTCGAGAAGTTCGTGTCGGTGTACGGTGCGGCGAAGGTGAGCTGCACGAACGACCTGGGCGAGCGCAGCGAGGTGGTGTCTGTGGCCGAGGTGGCGCAGGCGCGGGCCTGGCTGGACGCGCCAGCGGCCAGCGCAGGCAGCGCATCAAGCGGCGCTGGTGGCAGCCGAGTCGTGGGCAGCAGCGGCTACGCGCTTCGGTTGGTTCCGGCGGGCACGTACACGGTGGGCTGCACGTCGGGCCAGGGCGGCGACTGTTTCGATGACGAGAAGCCCGCGCGCAAGGTCACCTTGAGCCGGTCGGTGTACATGGGCGAGACCGAGGTGACGCAGGGCCTGTACCAGCGTCTGATGGGCAGCAACCCGTCGAAGTTCACGTCGTGCGGCTCGAACTGCCCGGTCGAGCAGGTGAGCTGGGTTGACGTGGTGAAGCTGGCGAACAAGCTGTCAGCCGCCGAGGGCCTTGAGTCCTGCTACGTCATCAACGGTGAGTCAGTGAGCTGGCCAAAGGGGCCTGCCTGCCTTGGTTATCGGCTTCCGACCGAGGCGGAGTGGGAGGTGTCTGCGCGTGGGGGCGGCGACGCGAAGTACGGTGGCGGCAACGAGCTGAGCGCCGTTGGCTGGTTCGACGGCAACAGCGGTTCGAAGACCCATCCGGTCGGCCAGAAGCAGGCGAACGCCTACGACCTGCACGACATGAGCGGGAACGTGTGGGAGTGGACTTGGGACTGGTACGACGAGCGCGCGTACGCGGCCGGCGCGGTGCGGGACCCGCTTGGCCCTGCGTCGGGGTCCACCCGCGTCTACCGGGGCGGCAGCTGGGGCGACGGCAGCTACGGCGACGACCCGCTGGGCGCGCGG
>JBJONS010000466.1:0-11904 GCA_046051725.1 Pseudomonadota bacterium
GTCTGGCTTAGATCGGCGGCCCCGCAGCCAGGGGCGGCGAGGGCGACGGCGAACAGCGCGCGGAGCGGCGAGGGGCGGCGTGCCATGTGCACTCCTCAGAACCGGAAGTCGGCCTGGAACCCAGGCGACGCGATGAACGGCAGCCCCCGGACCACGGCAGACTCGGTGTAGTCGTAGTTGTAGATGAGCTGCTCGGGGTTCTCGCCGCGGACGACGTTGAGCAGGTCGAGGTAGACCTCGAGCTGCCAGTACTTGAAGGTGAACAGCTTGTCGGCCCGCAGGTCCAGCGCGGTGTAGGGCGCGAGGCGGGACGTGTTCTTCGCGCCCGATTGGATCGGGGCCCAGCTGTCGCTGTCCAAGTCCTGCACCGCGAGATCGTAGGGCGTGTACGGGTTGCCGGTGACGTACTGGAAGCGCCCGCTCAGCTCGAAGTCCCGGGGCAGCCGGTAGCCGCCGATGACCGTCAAGATGTGGGTCTGATCAAAGTCGTAGTCGTACCACGCCTCAGGGCCGCGGGTGACCACGCCCTCGGCTGTGCGCTGCACGCTGCGCTCAGGGTAGTCGTTGCGTTCGGATTTGGACAAGGTGTAGCTGATCCACCCAAACCAACGGTCGACCAGCGCCTTGCGGAGCATGACCTCCATGCCGTAGATGCGCCCGACTCCCTCGTTGACGTAGATCGGGTCGACGGTGGCGTCTTGCACGTCAGGGTTGTTGACGATGAGGCGGTCGAGGCCCTTGTAAAATCCGGTCCAGTCGAGGGTCCCGGTCTCGGCGATGCGCTGCTCGACGCCGATCTCGTGGGTCCAGCCCCGCTCGAAGTTGACGTTGAGCTCCTCTTCGTCGATCCCGAATTCTTGGCCCTGCGGCGGCTGTTGGTAGACGCCGGAGCCCGCCTTGAGGGCCGTGGTGGGGCCCACCGCGAGGCGGGCGCCGAGCCGCGGGTCGAGGGTGACCAGGGCCTTGGCTTCGCCGATCTTGAGCGTGTTGAGCCGGACGCCCGGGTTGATCAGCAGCCGGTCGCCGAGCGGGCGCCACCGCAGGTCGAGGTAGGGATCGGGCGAGAAGTACCAGCCATCGATGGTCTGGCGGAAGGGCTCGCGCTCGGCCAGCGGGTCGTCGAGCTGGTCGAAGGACGGCAGGAAGGGGATCGCGAACTCAATCTTGTAGTAGGTCGCCTGGCTGTCGAGGCCCAGGCTGGCGTTGAGGGCCTCGCTCGGGGCGTAGCGCAGCTCGGCGCGGGCCCCGAGGTTCGTGAAGCCCTGGGTCAGCTCAAAGCTGCTGCCGAGGCCCGCCTCGATGGCGTCGACGCCGACGGCCGGCTGCACCCACAGCGACCACGTGTCGTTGAAGGGGTGGGTCCAGCTCAGGATCTGGCGGTGCGTCTGGTAGGTCGTGCTCAGGTCGCCCTGGGTGTCCTGGTCGGAGCCCTGCGCGAAGCTCGACGGCGTCTGGATGAAGAGCTTGTCCTGGAAGCCAAAGGCGAACAGCGTCAGCTCGTCCTGCCCCTTGTCGAGGCGATCAGCCTTCACTTGGTAGTCGAACCAGCGCGGCTTGACCACGAACTCGCTGCCCCGGGTAAACAGGGGGATGAAGGCGTCGACATAGGACCGTCGCGCGCCGACCTGCACGCCCCAGCGATCTTTGGGCCCTGGCTTGCCTTTGTAGAACAGGCCGGTGTCCAATACATCGGTCTTCCAGGTGAACTTGTCTTTGTCCTCGTAGGTGCGGCTGGACTGGACGTCGATCACGCCGCCGGTGCTCCGGCCGTACTTCACTTGGTAGCCACCGGGCAGGTAGTCCACGCTCGAGATGAGGTCGGCGTTGATCACCGAGCGGTAGCCGCCGAGGTGGTAGATGATGGGGACCTCGACCCCGTCGACGTAGACGTTGCTGTCTTCGGGGTTGGCGCCGCGGATGACCAGCAGGCCCAGGCCGAAGGGGCCGCGGGCCGCGCCGGGCAGGTTCTGGATCACCCGGACCGGGTCGCCGAAGGTGCCGGGCACCCGGCGGATCTCGGCCACCGACAGGGTGCGGCGGGTGATCTCAGGCTCGCGCTTCTTTTGGTAGACGGCGACCACCTCGTTGTCGCGGTAGCCCAGGTTCTTGACCCAGATCCGCGCGTCGGTGAGCTCGCCGGCGGTGACCTCGACCGTGGTGGGCGCGTCGTCAAAACCGGGCGCGACCACCCGCACCTGGGCCGCGCCGACCGCCACGCCCCGGGCCTCGAAGCGCCCGTCTGGCGCGCTCATCAGGTCTTGGGCTTGGCCGTCGGCCCCGACGACCTGCAGCGGCGTGCTCCCGAGCACGCGCCGGGTGCCCATCTCGACCAAGGTCCCCGACAGGTTCACCGGCGGGAGCGCCTCGGGCGCGGGCGGCGCCTCGGGGCCCGCCGGGGGTGCTGGCGGGGCGAGCGCGAACTCGTAGGCGAATTCAATCGCCACGGGCACGGGGCCCGAGGCGGTCGCCGCCGGCTCGAAGCGGAACTGGCGGGCGGCGGCCACCGCGGCCTCGTCAAAGCCGTGCCCGGCGGCCTCGAGCACCTCGACGGCGGTGGGGGTGCCCGTCGCGTCGATCTCGATGAGGAGCAGGACGCGGCCGCCCAGCCCGGCGGCCTCGGCCGCAGGCGGGTAGGGCGCCTCGACCATCGAGATCAGCGCCGGCTCGCGGATCAAGGCCTCTTCGGCGGGGGCCTGGGCCTGGGCGGACGGCGCCGCGAAGAGGGGGGCGCCCAAGGCCGCCCACAGCAGCACAGAGGGCGACCAGCGGCGGGTCTTGCTCATCAGTCGATCGCCTTGATGGTGCAGTAGTAGGGCATGTTGGTCACCGTCACCGGGGTGCCACCCTGTTGTCCCGGCGTGCAGCGGGCCTTGGTCCACGCCGCCACGCACGCGGCGTCGGCCTCGGGGTGCAGGCGCCCGGTCACCCGGACCCGCTGCACCTGACCGGTGTCGGACACGTCAAAGACGACGCGGATCTGGCCCTCGACCCCGGCGGCGGCCACCGCCTCGGGCACGACGAAGGGCGGCCGGTCGCAGGTCGGCCGGCTGGTGACCGCCGAGTAGGCCACGCTCTGCTGCGCCTCTTCGACCGTCATCTTCTCTTTGGTCGGCGCGGCGCCCAGCGTGGTCCCGGCGTCGGCGGTGAACCCGGTGCCGCCGGTCTTCGCGAACGAGCTGGCCGAGAGCCCGGCGACGCGGCGCACCTGCTTTTGGGGCTCGGCGGGCGCGGGCGTCGGGGTGGGCGGCGGGGCTTTGGTCGTCTCTTTGATGTCGACCACCTTCGTCGGCGCCTTGGGCTTGGGCGGCTCGGGCGGCGGGGGTGGAGGCGGCGGCGGCGGCGGGGGTGGAGGCGCGGCCACCGTCATCTCGACCCAGCGGTCCTCGGGCTTGGCCTTTGGCGGCTGCACGTCGACGGTCATCGCGAAGACGACGTGCGCGGCGACGCTGAGGCCGAAGCCCACCGGGATGAGGGCGCGCTGCCAAGCCGGGCTCTGCCCGCGGTCGAGGGTGGTCATGGGGCGGCGGGCGCGCCCGCGGGCGCCGTCGGCGGTGCGGGCGCCTCCGCCGGCATGGGCGCGGGGTCGATGTTGAGGGCGAAGCGGGCCACGCCCTCTTGGCGCACGAGATCCATCACCTTGACGACATCACCGTGTGGCACGGTCTTGTCGGCGCCGATCATCGCGACGACCGGCACCTTGGTGGTCGCGCTCTCGGCCTGGGCCGCCCGGACCGCGGCCCGCAGCGCCTCGAAGGTGGTGGGCTCACCCTGCAGGGTCATGCCGCCGCCGGGCGCGAGCTCGATGGCCAGCGGCGTGGTCTCGGTGGACTCGCCGGTGGCGGCCTCGGGCAGCTCGACCTTGATCGACTTCTTCACGATGGTGGTCGCGGTCACCATGAAGATGATCAGCACCACGAGGATGATGTCGACGAAGGGAGTGATGTTGATCGCGACGATCGCGTCGTCGTCGTCACCGCCGATGCTCGCGCCCATGGCTCAGGCCCCCCCGGCGGCCGGCGCGTCCCGGAGCCGGCTGAGCAGCATGTGGGAGAGGTAGGTGATGCGCGCCATGCGCTCTTTGTTGAGGCGCTGGAAGAAGTTGTAGAGCACCACCGCGGGGATCGCCACGATGAGCCCGACCGCGGTGGCGATGAGCGCCTCAGAGATGCCGGCCATGACCGCCGAGGCCCCGTCTTCGCTGTCGAGGGCGAGGTCGCGGAAGGCCTGGATGATGCCGAGCACCGTGCCAAACAGGCCGATGAACGGCGCGTTGCTGCCGACCGTGCCGAGCACGATGAGCCGGCGGTCCAGCTTGGCCTTCTCCATCGCCGAGGTGCCGGTCAGCGCCTCTTGGGCGGCCTCGGCCCCGCCGCGCAGGCCGGCGTCGACCCCCGCGCGCAGGACCGTGGCTTCGACGCCCTTCTGCGCGGCGAGGCGCTCTTTGAGGGCGGCCAGCGGTCCGCCGTCGAGGCAGGCCTGCATCGCGTCCATCAGCGGGCCTTCGGGGCTGCGGCCGAGCGTCAGCACGATGAGGCGCTCGATCGCCACGGCGACGCAGAGGACCGAGAGGCCGACCAGCAGCCAGAGGACCCACCCTGCGCCCATCGCGGCGAAGTGGTTCAGCTGTTCTTCAAGCACGGAGACTCCGGGGGGCGGGCGCGCTGCGCGACCAGCGACGCGCACCTACCGACCGGTAGGTGCTGCGTCGAGGCTGAACACCCGCGCGCAGGCCCGCCGTCACCGGAGGGGGGGGATGGCGTGGCGGTCGGAGCGGAGGCCCGCGCCCCCGCGGCGGGCAGGCCACTCCGTCAGATCCAGGCGAGCCCGAAAACGAGCTAAGCCCGGCGCAGAGCCGGGCTTCGATAGAGGCGACGACCGGATTCGAACCGGTGAATACGGGTTTTGCAAACCCGCCCCTTTGGCCACTTGGGTACATCGCCAGGGTGGGCGCGTCTTAACGGATCCGGGCGCGCTGTCAAGGCGGCGGCGGCGGGTCGGCGCCCCGCGCCGGCCCCGCCTCGGGTGTTAGGCGCCCCAGATGCAGCGTCTGAGCGCCGTCATCATCGCCAAAGACGAGGGGGACCGCATCGAGGGCGCCATCGCCTCGGTCGCCTTCGCCGACGAGGTGCTGGTCCTCGAGAGCGGGTCGCGCGACGACACCGCGGACCGCGCCCGGGCGGCCGGCGCGCGGGTGGTGCAGGCCGATTGGCCGGGCTTCGTGGCCCAAAAAGAGCGCGCGACCCGGCTCGCGGCTCACGATTGGGTGCTCTCGCTCGACGCCGACGAGCGGGTCCCGCCGGACCTCGCCGCCGAGATCGGCGCCGTGATGGCCGATCCCGGCGAACGGGTCGGGTTTTGGGTGCCGCGCCTCAGCTGGTGGGAGGGCGCGCCGGTGCGCCGCGGGATCTGGTGGCCTGACCTTCGGGTGCGCCTCTTTGATCGGCGCCACGCCCGGTGGGGCGGCGAAGATCCACATGACCACGTCATTGTGACTGGGCCGACCGGGCGGCTGCGCGGGCCGCTGCACCACCACCCCTACCGTGACTTGGGCGAGCATCTCCGCACGATCGACCGCTACACCGCGCTCGCGGCGGCGGGGCTGCGGCGGCGCGGCCCCGGGTGGGGCGGCTGGCTGCGGCCCTGGGCGCACCTGTTCAAGGCCTTGGTGCTCAAGGGCGGCGTGCTGGACGGGCAGCGCGGGCTGAGCCTCGCGCTGTTGGGCGCCGCCGCGGTCTCGTTGAAGTGGCAGCGGGCGGCGGCTCCGACCGACGACCCGGCCGCGCCTTGAGCCGCAGCCCCTGGGGTCCGGTCGCCCTCGTGCTCCCGCGGCTCAGCGAGCAGGGGGGGACCGAGCGCCGCGGCCTGAGCCTCGCCCGGGCGCTCGGCGCGGCGGGCGTGCCGGTCGAGCTGCACTGCGCGGCGGCCGACGTGGAGCCGCCCCCGGGCTGCGCGCTGCACCTGTTCGCCGGCCCGGCGCCCCGCGGCAGGGGGCCCCGCGGGCGGTGGATGGAGGATCGGGCGGCGGAGGCCGGGCGTGGCGCGGCGCTGCGGGTCGGCTTCCTGCGGGCGCCCGGCTTCGACCTGCTGCGGGCCGGCGGAGGCAGCCACGCCGCCTACCTGCGGGCGGTCGGCCGGCGCGGACGCGACGAAGAGGATGAGCTGGCGCGCGATCAGCGCGCGCTGCGCAGCGCGGGTCTGGTGGTGGTCAACTCCCGCATGGCGGGGCGCGCGGTGCGCGCGGACGCCGGCGTGCCTGCCGCGCGCCTCCGTCTGGTGCGCAACGGCGTCGATCTCCTCCGCTTTGGCGGCGCGCCGGTCGATCCGCGGCCGCGGGTGGTCTTCGTGGGCCACGGCTTCGCCCGCAAAGGCCTGTCGGTGGCCATCGACGCCTTCGCGCGGCTGGCCGACGGGCCGCTGGCCGGGCACGCGCTGTGGGTGCTCGGGCGCGAGCGCCAGGCCTGGCGCTGGCAGGCGCGGTCCTGGCTGCGCGGGATCGGCGCCCGGGTGCGGTTCTGGGGCGACGGCCTGCCGGTGGAGCGGGCCTTGGCCGGCGCGCGGGCCCTGCTGCTGCCGACGGCCTACGATCCGAGCGCCAACGTCGTGCTGGAGGCCATGGCCTGCGGGGTGCCGCCGCTGACCAGCCCGTCCGACGGCGCTTCCGAGCTGCTGCCGGCGGCGTGGATGGCGCCGGAGCCCACCGCCGAGGCCGTGGGCGCGGCCCTGGTACGCTGCCTGCAACAGCCAGAGCTGGGGGCGCGTTGTCGGGCGGCCGCGGCGGACTGGCCGGCGGCCGCGGCGGACGCGGCGCTCATCGCGTTGATCGAGGCGATCGCCGAAGGGCGGACACCGCCGGGGGAGTCCGAGGCATGGGACGGTTGAAGCGGATGGGCGCGGCCCTCAAGCCGCCGGAGCGCACCTTGTTGCAACGGATCGTCGACACACTGCGGCGCCTCATCCGCTGGGCCCTCGCGCTCACGATCACCGCGCTGGTCTCGATCGGCTTGGCGATCGCCGGCGCGCTCGGCCTTTTTGAGTCGGAGCGGCTCGGCGCGGGGGCCGACGCCTTCACCGACGCCCAGATCAAGGCCATCATCGCCCAAGAGTCGCCGGTGCTCTACCGCGACGGCAAGACCCGCATCGGGGTCTTCTTCGCCGAAGAGCACCGCCAGTACGTCACCTTCGACGAGCTGCCCCCGGCATGGGTCGACGCCATCGTCGCCGCCGAAGACCAGCGCTTCTGGCACCACGCCGGCGTCGATCCCCAGGGTATCGCCCGGGCCATGCTGCAGAACGTCAAGGCGGGCCGGCTGGTCGCCGGCGGCAGCAGCCTCACGCAGCAGACGGCGAAGAACCTGTTCTACCGGCCGGATCGGTCGCTGCGGTCCAAGCTCGACGAGCTGGCCAACGCCGTCCGCCTCGAGCGCACCTTCTCCAAAAAGAAGATCCTCGAGTTCTACGCCAACCAGTTCCATGTGTCGCACAACGGGCGCGGCATCGCGATCGCCGCGCGGTACTTCTTCAACAAAGACGTCGGCGAGCTCGACACGCTCGAGAGCGCGTTCATCGCCGGCTTGGTCAAGGCGCCCGCCAACTACAACCCCTTCATCGGCACCACCGAAGAGCGGCGCGCGGCGGCCCGCGGCCGGGCCCGCGCCCGCACCGGCTACGTCCTCGACCGCATGTTGAGCATGGGCAAGCTCAGCCACGAAGAGCACGCGCGCCTCAAGGGCATGGACATCCCGTTCTCGCGCGGTGTGTTCCGCTACGACAGCAGCGTGCTGCTCGATGAGGTCGCGGCGCGCCTCGAGCAGGCGCCCTTCCCCGAGGTCTTCGACCGCCTGGGCATCGACAACCCGTCGACGGCGGGCATCCAGGTGGTCACGACGCTCGACGTCGGCGCCCAGCGGGCGGCGACCTACGGCCTCTGGCACCACCTCTCCGAGCTCGGCCCGCCGCTCGAGGGGCAGGGCCCCGAGGCGCTGCTCCGCCCCGCGCCGCCGGCCGGCGCCGAGCACAGCGGCGCCCTAGTGCCCTGGCAATTCTACGAAGGACAGATCGTCGGGCCGGCCAAGGGCGGGATCGCGGCCGACATCAGCGGCAACCCCTGCCTCATCGACGGCCAGGCGCTCGACCGCATGGCGACCGCCCTCGCCCGTGGCCGCGACGGCAGCACCTCCCGCAAGGCCACCGCCGCCGACATCGCGGCCCTCAAGGCGGCCCTCCCGGCGGGCAGCTGGACCCTGCTCAGCGTGCGCGCGCCGGGGCTCTGCGACCTCGAGCTGCGGCCCGCGCTGCAGGGCGCGGTGGTCGTCCTCGAGGACGGCCAGATCCGCGCCATGGTCGGCGGCAGCGACAACCAGAACTTCAACCGCGCCGTGGCGGCCAAGCGCCAGCTCGGCAGCACCTGGAAGCCGCTGCTCTACTACACCGCGCTGCAGCTCGGCTGGGCGCCGACCGATCCGCTCGACAACCGCGAGGGGGTCTTCCCCTTCGAGGGCAGCTGGTACAGCCCGCGGGCCGATCACGCGCCCGCCCCCTTCGTCAGCCTCAACCAAGCCGGTGTGGCCAGCGAGAACATCGCCAGCATCTGGCTTCTCTACCATCTGCTCGACGGCGTCGAGCCCGAGCAGCTCAAAGAGCTGGCCGAGGCCGTCGGGCTGGTGCCCTCCGCTTTCGCCGACCGGGACGCGTGGATCCGCCGGGTGCGCGATGATTTTGGTGTCATCTCCACCGCGGGGCGGGTCGATGAGCTCGCCTTCTCCGCCGCCCGCCTCGAGATGGTGCGCGAGCGCGGGCCGACCGATCCGGATCGCTTGGAGCTGATGGCTCTGCTGCACGGCAAAGGCGCGGTGACCGAAGAGCGCCGCCAGGCCCGCGGCGGGGCCAGCGCGGCCCGCCTCTCGGCGCTGCGGTGGAACCTGGTCGAGCTCGAGGCCGCTGCCCAGGACTGCCGGGCGGCGGTCGACGGCCTGCGCGCCGAGGTGGGGCGCAGCGGCGGCCTCGGCGGCGTGGTCGACGCCATCGCCGGCCTGGTCGGCGGCGGCGCCCGGCCCGATCCGGCGCTGCGGGCCCTGCTGCGCTGGCAGCCCGAGCGCGGGGCCCTGTCCTGCGGAGAGGCGGGCCCCGGCTGGCTTCCGGTCGATGACGCCCTGCTCGGGGCCTGGGCGACCGACGGCGCGCCCACCCTGCCCGCGGCCGAGGACGCGCGGCTGCGCGGGCGGCTGCGGCTCGCCGATCTCGAGGACCTGCTCAGCCGCAAGCGCCGCTGGGAGCTGGTGCTCGCCGAGCAGGATCCCTACGACTTCGAGGTGCTGCAGCACCACCCCGACTTCCGGGTGCTGCTGTCGATGCAGGTGATGAGCGGGGCGGCCCGCGCCTTTGGCGTGCAGACCCCGCTCCCGCCGGTGCTGAGCATGCCGCTCGGCGCGGTCGACATCTCGTTGGAAGAGGCGGCGAACGTCTACCAGGGCATGCTCGCCGGGCAGGTCTGGCGCTTCCCGGGCGAGGTGCTGCCGGCCGACAGCGCGCTGGGGCTCTGGGCCGACGTCGCGCCGGTCGAGTCGCCCTCGCTGCTCATCGCCGAGATCCGCGACATGAACGGCGATCCGCTCTACCGGGCCTTGCCCAAGGCGGTCTCGGTGGCGCCGCCGCCGGCGGGCCGCCTGCTCGGCGACGTGCTCCGCAACGTGGTGCTGCACGGCACCGGGCGGCGGGCGGTCGGCGCGGTCCAGCTCGGCGGCCAGGCGGTGCCGGTGGCCGGCAAGACCGGCACGACCAATGGCTTCAAGAACGCGGCCTTCGCGGGCTTTGTGCCCAAGGCCGGCGCAGAGGGCTGGTCCTGGGGCCAGGGCTTCACCATCGTCAGCTACGTCGGCTACGACGACAACCGGCCGATGAAGCGCGGGTCGACCCGGCTCGCCGGCGCCAGCGGGGCGCTGCCGGCGTGGATCTGGACCGCTCAGGGCCTCGCGGATGCGGGCCTGCTCGGCAAGGCGCCGGCCGACGCCGCCGAGCTGAGGATTGAGGGTGGTTTTGCGCAGGTCGAGGTCGCGGCCGCGTCCGGCGCGCCCACCCCGGGCGGGCCGCAGCGCGCGCTCGTGCGCGGCGCGGGGCTGCTCTCGGACGGCTCCGTCGATCTGGAGCGGGCCTTTGAGAGCGCCTGGCTGCGGGGACCGGTGCAGGCGCCGGCCAGCCCGCCGGTCCCGGCGCCCGCCGATGGGGAGGCCGCGCCGCCCGCGGCAGACGAGGGGCAGCCCGCGCCCGAAGCCGCCGCAGACGAGGCGCTGGCGCCCGACGAGGCCGAGGCCGAGGCCCCCGCGCCAGAGGGCGCGCCCGCCGCGCCAGACGCAGAGGGGGCGCCTGAGGCCGGGCCGGGCTTCGACGATGACGAGCCTGTGCGCATCGTGCCCGAGGGAGAGGAGCCGCCCGCGGTCGACGAGGGCTGAGCGCCGGGCCCTGCGGACGGGCGGGGCGGGCGCGGATAGGGGAGGGGTCCCTCGGTCGACGGCGCGGCCCGCGCGCGCTGCCTCGGAGCTCTTCGTGCGCCTGCGCTGCCTGCCCCTCCTCAGCCTGGTGGTCGCCGTCGGCGGCGGCTGCGTCGTGAAGTACGGAGCGAACGGCTCCTCGCCTGCGGCGGGCGGGCCGGCGGCAGAGGCGCCCGTCGAGCTGGCCGACGAGGCGCGGGCCTTGAAGCGCGTGCTCGAGTCTACCGAGCTCATCGACCAGCAAGACCGGATCAACGCCGCGCTGTCCCTGGCCGACCTCGTCTCGGCCGAGCCGGGCCGGGCGCCCCGCCACGTCGAGGCCTACCTCCAGCAGCTGCACGACATCGAGCTGCGGGGCCAGCCGACCTCGGTGCCCCTGCCCGAGGCGGCGGCGGGGGCGGCGAGTTTTGGCGCCGCGGACGTGCGCGAGGTCGAGCTCGACGCCGGCGGTGGTCCGGTCGAGCCCGCGCCGAAGCCCCGGGATGTCGCGCTGTTTGACCCCGACGCCCCGACCCCGGCGCCGGTGGCCGGGCCCGACGTGCCCACGCTGCTCGCCGCCGCGGCGCAGCGCAGCGCGACCGGCGACCTGCTCGGCGCCATGCTCGCGCTCGACGCCTGCCGCGATCTGCCCTGCTGGAGCGAGGTCAAGCCGGCCTACGTCAAGGCCCGGGACGCCGAGGTCTTCCGTCAGAAAGAGCGCGCGGCGCAGCGCTTCCTCGAGCTGCGGGGTGAGGCGAGCGTCGCCCGCCACCGCGACGGGCTGCTCGCCATCGCCGCCGAGCTCTCGGCCCTGCGCGCGCAGTACCCCGACTCGGCCCACGCCGCAGAGATCGGCAAGCACATCGAGCGCGTGCAGCGGGAGCTCGAGGCCCTGCCCGAGCCTTGATCCTCGGCATCGCGGCGCTGCTCGCGGTGCTGCTCACCGCCGAGCTGTGGCTGGTCGTGGCCGCCGCCCGCTTGCTGGGCGCGCCCGACACGCTGCCCGCGGCGCTCGCCGCGCGGCTCGGCCAGCCCGAGGAGGCCCGCCCCCTCAGCCTCGCCCTCGGCGGCGGGCTCGCCGTGCTCGCGGCCCTCAACGCCGCGCTGATCGGCGTCGGGGTGGGTGTTGTGCAGGTGCTGCCGCGTTGAGCGCGCGCCGCCTGCCTCGAGACCCTTGCGGCCGGCGCGGGCCCTGGTTACGGGTGGGGCGCTGCGGCTGGGTAGCTCAGTTGGTTAGAGCATGCGGTTCATACCCGCAGTGTCGGCGGTTCAAGTCCGCCCCTCGCCACTTCTCCTCGGGGCTGGTCCACACGGGCCAGCCCCGTCGGTCTTTTTGGGGGTCTGCGGCGCGGGGCCCGGCGGCCCGCGGGCTTGACCGCGCCGGCGCCGACCGGCAGCATGGCGGCCGGCCGCCCGGTGTGGCCGCGGGGGGCGCGATGGG
>JBJONS010000467.1:0-3964 GCA_046051725.1 Pseudomonadota bacterium
AGGTCCACCTCGGCGTGGGCGCACAGGTTCAGCAAGCAGATCAGCACGTCGGCGGCCTCGGCGGCCACCTTCGGCCGACGGGCCTCGACCGGGGGCTGCGGGCCGCCATCAGCGCTCCACAGGTAGAGCGCGAGCAGCTCGCCCGCCTCGACCGAGAGGGCCATCGCGAGGTTGCGCGGGCTGTGAAACTGCCCCCAGTCGCGCGCGGCGTTGAAGCCCGCCAAGGCCGCCTGGACCTCGATGAGCCGGGTGTGGGCGTCCGACCAGCCCGCGGGGCCTGGGCCCCCCCCTTCGTCTGCCATGTCGACCTCCGGCGGCCGCGGCCCCGCCGCCCGGGGTTTGGCGGCGCGCCGAGCGCTGTGCTAATCCGCCGACTCTCCGCAGGCGCGGGCGCTCTCGCCCGCACCCGGCCTGTGCCCGGGCCACGGGCCGGCGGCGCGCCGCCCCGGATCGGCCACCGGGGCGCGCCGACAGAGGCCGGGGTGAACAGCCTCGGGCCGCCGCGCACCCCATCGGCGCACCCGCCGCCTCTCCGCCGCCCTGGAGCCCCCGTGCCCGCCTCCTCCGCCCGCATCGCCCGCTCGCTCGTGCTTGGCCTCGCCGCCCTGGGCCTGACCGGCCGCGCCGACGCCCGGCCGATGATCGACGCGCACCCGAGCCTGCCGCCCCGGCCGACGACCTACCTCGTCGACGACAAGGTCAGCGAGGGCAAGATCGAGAACTTCCGGTCGCTCTACGTCAAGCCCGAGCAGGTCAACGGGCTCATCCAGGCGGATCGCGGCGGCAAGGCGGCCGGGCTGCAGTCGCTGCCGATCAACAACGAGTTCAGCTCCTACGCCGAGATCAGCGTCGACGGCGTGCGGATCGGCGTGATCGACCCGATGAGCAACGGGGCCATCCACGAGCTGCCGGCCGGCGTCTACAGCGTCAGCTTCAAGCTGCAGAACGGCTACGTCGAGACGCGCAGCCTCCGCACCGTGCTGGTCAAGGGCCCCATCGTCCCCGGCGGCCGGCCGGCCCAGGCCGTGGTCAGCAGCGGCGCCATGCCGAGCTGGCACAGCGACCCCACGCTCGGCCTCGTCGCCCCGCCGCCGCCCGAGAAGCCCCGGGCCCGCCGCGCCCAGCTCGCGGCCAAGCGCATCGAGATCAACGAGGCGGTGCACTTCGCCCTCGGCAGCGCCGAGATCGACGGGCAGAGCCACGCGCTTCTCGACGAGGTGGCCGAGATCTTGACCAGCAACCCGGCGATCACCACCCTCGAGGTGCAGGGCCACACCGACAGCAGCGGCGATGCGGCCCAGAACCGGGCCCTGAGCCAGGCGCGGGCCGAGGCCGTGGTCGCCTACCTCGTCGGCAAGGGCGTCACCGCCGAGCGCCTCCGCGCGAAGGGCTACGGCCCCGACGCCCCGCTCGGCCCCGAGGACACCGAAGAGGCCAAGGCCGCGAACCGGCGGGTCGAGCTCCACGTGGTGGCCCAGGCGGCGGAGGCCGCGCCCACCGCGCCGCAGCCCGCGCCGCCGCAGCCCTGAGCGCCGTGCGCGGCGCCGTCCTGATCAGCCTGATCGGCGCGATGGCGCCCGCGTGCCGCACGACCTGCACGGGCCCCGGCTGTGACGCGTCGTTCAACGCCGGCCTGATCGGCGTGCACCTCAGCGACCCCGACCGCCCCCGCGGCGCGCACAGCCCGCTCGACCCCTGGGCGCAGCTCCGCGGGGCCGAGGCGCTGGGCCCGAACCTCTCGGCCGCGCTCACGCCCGGCGCGCTGTGGATCGGCAGCCCCAAGGTCGAGGCCGTGACCCGGGTGGGGCTGCGCTCCGGCAGCGCGGTCAACCTCGGCGGCATCGGCCGCGCGGCCATCCGCACCACCCGCGCGGGCGACCGCTTCGGCGACCGCATCGGCCTGCTGCCCGATCTGGACGGCGACGGCGGCGACGAGCTGCTCATCTCGTCGCCGAGCTGGCCCCGCGGAGACGCGGCGCGCGAAGGCGGCGCGGTCCACATCTTCTCCGACCTGGACCTGGAGCGCGGCGACGCGCTCCCGAGCGGCGGCCTCACCACCCAAGACGCGCTGATCCGGGTCGAGGGCGCCGAGAACGGCGCACGGCTGGGTGAGGTCTTCGCCGGCTGCCCCGACTTGAGCGGAGACGGCGCCGGCGAGCTGCTCGTCGCCAGCCCCTGGGCCAACGGGGACAGCGCGCTGGAGGGCGAGGTCACGCTGCTGACCAGCGACGAGCTGCGCGCGGGCGCCGGCGTCCTCGACGCGTCGAGCGCCGCCCTGCGGTGGACCGGCGGCGGGGTCGGGGCCCGGGCCGGCAGCGCCCTCTCCTGCGCCCACGATCTCATCGGCGACGCCCGGCCTGATCTCGTGATCGGCGTCCCCTTCGCTGATGGCGACCACGAGGCCGGCGGCGAGGTCTGGATCCTCGACGGTGGCGCCCTCCCCGCTGCAGGCCCGCTCGACGCAACCGGCGCGCTGGTCCTCCCCGGTCCGGGCACCGACGCCTGGGCCGGATGGTCGGTGGCCACCGGCGATCTGGACGGAGACGGCGCGGCGGACCTCGTCGTGGGCGCGCCGGGCAGCCCCGCGGCCCGCGACGCGGGGGGAGAGGCCGCCGGCCTCGCCCTGATCTACGACGGCGCCGCGCTGCGGGCCGGAGAGACCGCGCCCCGCGCCCGCGTCCGGGCGGCCGACCCCGGAGACGCGCTCGGGCGCGCGGTGGCGATCTCGGACGTGAACAACGACGGGTACGCCGATCTCCTGATCGGAGCCCCCCGCCGCAACCCCGAGCCCGACACCAACCGCTACTTCGACAGCGGCGCCATGTACGTCTTTTTCGGCGCGCCCCGCTGGGTGAGTCTGCGGCCCAGCCTCGACCCCGCCGACGCCGACCAGACCTGGGCGTTCAGCCGCCAGTACCTGCGGACCGGCCAGCGGATCACCATCGGGGACGTCGATGACGACGGCTCCCCAGACTTCGCGCTCCACCACCAGGTCGAGCCCAACTGAGCCGCCCCGCGGCCGGGAGCCCCATGTCCACCTCCACGTCCCTGTCCC
The DNA here is from genome assembly GCA_046051725.1 of Pseudomonadota bacterium. Taxonomy (GTDB): domain Bacteria; phylum Myxococcota_A; class UBA796; order UBA796; family UBA2385; genus JAEUKK01. The sequence goes on from JBJONS010000467.1 coordinate 3,056, forward strand.
CCGACCGCGCCGAGGCCCTGCTCGAGGTCGCGACCGCCGCCGCGGTCGCCGCCGGCGCCGCCATCCGCGCCTTCTACAAAGACGCCTACACCATCAAGGACAAGGGCGAGGACAACCCGCTCACCGACGCCGATCTGGCGGCGAACGAGGTGCTGGAGGCCCGGCTGCGCGCCGCCCTGCCCGAGGCCGGCTGGCTGTCCGAGGAGACCGCCGACAGCCCCGAGCGCCTCGACAAAGAGCTCGTCTGGATCGTCGATCCGCTCGACGGCACCAAAGAATTCACGCTAGGCATCCCCGAGTTCGTGGTCAGCGTCGCTTTGGTCGAGCGGGGCGAGGCGCGGCTCGGCGTGCTGTACAACCCCATCCAAGAGCAGCTGTTCGTCGGGATCAAGGGCGGGGTCGGCGGTGACCGCGCGACGCTCAACGGCGCCCCCATCCGCACCAGCGCCCACGCGACCCTGCCGGGCGCCCGCGTGGTCTGCTCCCGCACCGAGATGAAGAAGGGCTGGTTCGACGCCTACGCCGCCGATGGGGTCCAGCCCCTGCCGGTCGGCTCGGTGGCCTACAAGTTTGGCCTCGTCGCGGCCGGCATGGCCGAGGCCACCTTCACCCCGCAGCCGCGCTCGGAGTGGGACATCGCCGGCGGGGTCGCGCTGGTCGAGGCCGCCGGCGGCCGTTGCAGCGACCGGCACGGGCGGCCTTACCGCTTCAACGCCGCCAAGCCGCTGGTTGACGGCGTGGTCGGCACCAACGGGCCGACCCACCCCCTGATCCTCGGGCTCGTGCAGCGCTGAGGCAGCGCCCCGGCGGCCGGATAGGCGCCGGGACCCGGCGGCCCGCGCCGTCGTCGAAGGGGAGCCCGTGTACCGAACCCTCCTGCCCGTGCTGCTGACGGTCTTCCTCGACCTC
>JBJONS010000468.1:0-7780 GCA_046051725.1 Pseudomonadota bacterium
CTCGCGCGCGGGAGGCTGAGGGGCCGCCCGCGCCCGCCCCGGGGCGCCGCGTGGCGCCCACCCCCGTGCCTCTGAGCGTGCCATGGCCACCGATCCCGCGCCCCTAGACTCTGCGCCCGCCGCCCCCGGCCAGGCCGCCGCCCCGAAGCTCGAGGGCGGCAACTATGACCTGCTGCGCGCCCGCCTCGAAGAGGACGCCCGGGGCCTGCTGCAGCTCGCCGACGGGCTCAACACGCAGCGCAAAGAGACCTTCGGCGGGCAAGAGCTGGTGGTCATCGGCAACGAGCGGGTGCGCACCGAGCACAAGTGTGTGCCGCGCAACATCGTGAACGTGAACGGCAAGCTGCTGCTGGCCTACAACGTGCGCTTCGCGCTCAAGCGCGAGGTGCAGATCAGCGACGTGTTCAGCCTGCACCGCATCGTCGAGGGGCCCGAGGGCTGGGATCTGGGCGCCGCCGAGGACGAAGAGGGCCTGCTCAGCGACCCGACCTTCGTCACCCAATTCAAGGAGCTCTACCAATACTACCGCGACGCGCGGGTGGTCACGCTCCGCAAGACCGACAACAAGCTGCTGGCCGTCTTTCGCATCGGCGAGCGGGCCGACGACCTCCGCGTCTTCCGCTGGGAGATGCTGCCCGGCGTCCGCCCCCGGTACATCGACAACCGCGGCGAGCGCGACCACACCTTCCCGCCGCCCCACGACTTCGACTGGGTGACGACCACCCGCGAAGACCACGAGCTCGGGGACCACCCCCACGTCAACATCGCCGACAAGGTGTTCGTCGAGACCATCGGCGGCGACCTGACCATCAAGGTCGAGAACAACACCAAGACCGGCAAGGGCATCTACGCCGAGCCGGTCAACGACCCCCACCAGAGCCTCGACGACGCCCAGATCAAGTACGCCCTCGTCGGGAACATCGTGCTGCTCAGCATCCGCCCCTTCGGCGAAGAGCAGACCCGCACGCTGCTGTTCAACACCCGCAACCGCGAGGTCCGGCGGATCGACGCCATCGGTCAGGCCTGCGTGCAGCTGCCCGAAGACCACGGCATCATCTTCCCCGGAGGGTATTATCTGCGGTCGGGGGTCTCTCGGATCTTCGACGAGCGGCCCGAGGGGCTGATCTTCAAGCGCATGGTCCGGGCGCCCAACGGCGAAGACGTGCTCTACGTCTTTCACCGGGAAGAGACGGGGGTCTATGTCCTGCTGCCCTACAACCTGATCCGCCAAGAGGTCGCCGCCCCCATGGGCGGCCACGGCTACAGCCTCTTCGACGACGGCCGGCTGGTCATCTTCCGCGCCGAGTCCGACGAGCCGACCCGGGTCCACCCGCTGCAGATCTGGCGGACGCCCTTCACCAGCGACGAGCACCACGCGAACACCCCCGCGCCCTCGGGTCCGCTGGGCCGCATCGGCAACGCCGACCTCGTGCGGGGCTTGAGCGAGGTGCTCGCGATCGCCCGCCTGCTCGGCAACCTGAGCCCCTCGCGCCCGGTTTTCGAGGACCTGGTCCGCGCCACCACCCGGGTCATCGACCACTTCCACTGGCTCGGCGCGGTGGCCGAGGGGCAGCTCAAGCGGACGCTCGAGCAGGCGCGGCGCAACGCCGAGCTGATCATCGACGAGTTCGAGAAGCTCCAGGCCCTGCAGCGGCGGGCCAAAGAGGCGGTCGAAGGCGCCACGGCCGCACAAGAGCGCCTGCTGCTCGACTGCCGCCCCGAGGTGATGGCCGACCTGCCCGCCTTCATGGACGGCATGGCCCGCCTGCGCGAGCACCGCGGCACGCTGATCACCCTCAAAGAGCTGCGCCTCGTCGACCGGGCCGCCCTCGACGCGCTGGAGGCGGCCACGGTCGCCGCCCAGGGCGCGCTGTCGATGGGGGTGGTCAGCTTCCTGCAGCAGCCGGCGGCCTTGACCGGCATCACCGACCAGATCCGCGACGTCGAGGGCCGCCTGCCCGGCCTCAAGCGGGCCGCCGAGGGCGCGGCGGTCGCGGCCGACGTCGACCGCACGGCCCAGGGCCTCAACCTGCTCACCGAGGTGGTCGGGGGCCTCGAGGTGGGCGATCCGGTCCAGCGCACGGCCATCCTCGAGCGCATCTCTGAGGTCTTCGCCCAGCTCAACCGGGTGCGGGCCCTGCTCGACAACCGCAAGCGCGAGCTCGGCCGGGTCGAGGCGCAGGCCGAGTTCTCGGCCCAGTTCAAGCTGCTGGCCCAGGGCGTCAGCAGCGCGCTGAGCCTCGCCGACAGCCCCGAGGCCTGCGACGCCCAGCGTGGCCGCCTCATGGTCCAGCTTGAAGAGCTGGAGGGGCGCTTCGGCGAGTTCGACACCTTCCTGGCCGACATCGCCAACAAGCGGGAAGAGGTCAGCGACGCCTTTGAGGCCCGCCGCCAGCAGCTCACCGAGGAGCGCCAGCGCCGGGTCGAGGCCCTGATCAGCGCCGCGACGCGCATCCTCGAGGGGCTCAACCGCCGGGCCCGCGGTTTTGCCGCCGAGCGCGAGCTCGCCGCGTGGTTCGCCAGCGACCCGATGGTGCAGAAGGTTCGCCAGATCAGCGAGCAGCTGGCTGCTCTCGGCGACAGCGTCAAGTCTGAAGACCTCGCCGGCCGCCTGCTCGCGGTGCGGGCCAACGCCCTGCGGGTCATCCGTGACAAGCTCGACCTCTTCGACGAGGGCGCCGAGCTCATCAAGTTCGGCCAGCACCGCTTCGCCGTGAACACGGCCGCGGTCGAGCTGACCCTGCTGCCGCGCGGCGAGGGCATGGCCCTGCACCTCACCGGCACGGGCTACTACGAAGAGGTCACCGACCCGGGCCTGCTGTCCACGCGGCCGTTTTGGTCGATGTCGGTGGCCAGCGAGGACCCCGAGGTCTACCGCGCCGAGTTCCTCGCCCACGCCCTGCTGCGCGCGGCCGAGGCCGGGGCCGGCGGCCTGAGCGTCGCGGCCCTCGACGAGGCCCTGTTGGTCGACGGCGGCCTGCTCGAGCGCGTGCGGGCCTTCGCCGCCGACCGCTACGACGAGGGCTACGAGCGGGGCGTGCACGACGCCGACGCGACAGTCATCCTCGAGAAGCTGCTCGGGATGCGTCGATCAGTGGGCCTGCTGCGCTTCTCGGCCAGCGCGCGGGCGCTCGGCGCCCTGTGGTGGGCCGGGCTGGCCGACCGCGAGCAGCGCGCCGCCCTGCACCGCCAGGCCCTCGCCGCCGCCCGCCTGCTCGCCGCCTTCCCCCAGGCGCCGGCCCGGGGGGCCCTGACCGCCGCGCTCGCCGGGGCGATCGGCCCGTGGGTCGCCGCCCGCCTCGCCGCCACCCCCTGGGCCGCCGCGGCGGTGCCCGAAGCAGCGGCCTACCTCGCCGAAGAGCTCGCCGCCGAGCGCCCCCGCTTCGTGCTGAGCGCCGCCGCCAGCGCCCTGCTCGCCGCCCTGCAGGCCCGCCTCGAGGCCGCCCGCCAGCGCGCGGCCCTCGAAGAGGACCTGCGCGCGCTGGACGCCGATCTCGGCGCGCGCCTCGGGCTGGTCGAGGCCTGGCTCGACGCGCTGGTGCGCTACGGCGGCGACCCCAAGCTCGCCGAGCACAGCTTCGCCGCCCGCGAGGCCGCAGCGGCCCTGCTCACCGACCGCGGGCTCGACCGGGCGCCGAGCGCGGTGGCGCTCGAGCTCGAGGTCAGCGGCCTGCTCGGCCAGCACCCCCGGGTGCAGAGCGGAAAGCTGCGCCTGCGGGCCGATGAGCTGGGCCCCCGGCTCGAGCGCTTCTGCGCGGTGCAGGTGCCCGGCTTCGCCGCGCTGCGGGCGGCCCGCCACGCGGTGGTCGAGCGCGCCCGCAAGGCCCTGCGCCTGGATGAGCTCAAGCCCAAGCCGATGACCTCGTTCGTGCGCAACCGGCTGATCAACGAGGTCTATCTGCCGCTCATCGGCAACAACCTCGCCAAGCAGCTCGGCGCGGCCGGCGCGGGCAAGCGCACCGACACGATGGGCCTGCTCTTGCTCATCTCGCCGCCGGGCTACGGCAAGACGACGCTCATGGAGTACGTGGCCAACGTGCTGGGGCTCGTCTTCATGAAGGTCAACGGCCCGAGCATCGGCCACGCCGTGACCAGCCTCGACCCCGACCAGGCCCCCGACGCGACCGCCCGCCAAGAGGTCGAGAAGATCAACCTCGCCTTCGAGATGGGCGAGAACGTGATGCTCTACCTCGACGATATCCAGCACACCAACCCAGAGCTGCTGCAGAAGTTCATCTCGCTGTGCGACGGCACCCGTCGGGTCGAGGGCATCTGGAAGGGCAAGAGCCGCACCTACGATCTGAAGGGCAAGAAGTTCTGCGTGGTGATGGCCGGCAACCCCTACACCGAGACCGGGGCCCGCTTTCAGATCCCCGACATGCTGGCCAACCGGGCCGACACCTACAACCTCGGCGACATCCTCGGCGGCCGCCAAGACCTCTTCGGCCTGTCCTACATCGAGAACTGCCTCACCAGCAACCGCGTGCTGGCGCCGCTCGCGGCGCGCCCGCTCGCCGACCTCTACCTGCTGCTCGACCGGGCGCACGGGGTCGAGATCGACCAGACCAAGCTGAGCGCCGACACCTCTGCCGCCGAGCAAGAAGAGATCGGGGCGGTGCTGCTGCGCATGGAGCGGGTGCGTGAGACCCTGCTCAAGGTCAACGCCGAGTACATCCGCAGCGCGGGCATCGACGACAAGTTCCGCACCGAGCCGCCGTTCAAGCTGCAGGGCAGCTACCGCAACATGGCCAAGCTCAGCGAGAAGATCGCCAGCGCGATGACGCCCGAAGAGGTCGAGCGGCTGGTCGACGACCACTACGTCGGCGAGTCCCAGACCCTGACCACCGGCGCCGAGAGCAACCTGCTCAAGCTCGCGGTGCTGCGCGGCCGGGCCACGCCGGCCCAGAACGAGCGCTGGGCCGCCATCTGCAAAGAGTTCGCCCGTCAGCGGCTGATGGGCGGCAGCGACCAAGACCCGGTGGCACGGGTCACCGGCACGCTGACCGGCCTGGGGGCCAGCCTCGACCGCATCGACGAGGCCCTGCGCGCGCCGGGAGAGGACCGCGCCGCGGCCGCGCTCAGCGCCGCCCTGACCCCTCCCCTCGACGCGCTGCGCGCCGAGCTGAGCGCGCTGCGGGCCGCCGCCCCCGCCGCCCAGGCCCCCCTCACCACCGCGCTCGACGCCGCCCGCCACGAGGCCGCGGCCCTCGCCCACACCCTGCCCCGGGCGCTGGCCGAGGCCCTGCGCAGCCTCGCGCCCTCCCCGTCAGCGACGCCCGCCGCGGCGAGCCCCGCGCCCCTGACCGCGCCGCCCCCCTGGCTCATCCCCGACCTCGAGGTGGGGGCCGAGGCCGACATGGTCATGCGGCACGCCATCCTCGCCGAGGTGCAGCGGGCCTTGGTGGCCTATGGACGCATGCAGGCCGGGGCCCAACGCCAGCTGCGCGCCGGCGAGTACGTGCTCAGCGGCGCCCTTCCGGTCATGCAGGCCCTCGCGGCGCTGGTCACCGAGCAGGTGCGCCAGCGGCTGCCGCCCGCCGAGCAGGCGGCCTTCCTCGACGAGCTGCGGCGCGGCATCGCCAAGGCCATCGCCCAGCTCGGCCAGGCCACCGGCGAGCAGGTCGACCCGAGCGCGGTGCAGCTCCCCCTTGACGCGCCGCCGTCAGAGCGGCCGACCTCCTCCTGACCCACTCCGTCCACCGGTGCCCCATGCCCCTCCTCCCCTCCGCTCCCCGCGCGCTGCTGCTCGTGACCCTCGCGCTCTCTCTGGGTACGGGCTGCGTCAGCAAGCGCAAGTACAACGAGCAGTCCGCGGTTCTCGACAAGACGCGCGAGGCGCTGCAGGACCGCAAGGCCGAGTCCGAGGCGCTCATGGCCTCGCTCGACGCCGAAGAGCGCCGCACCGCAGCGCTGGGCACCGAGGCCGACGCGCTGCGGGAAGAGGTGGCCCGGCTGATGTCCGAGAAGGGCCAGCTCACCGACTCGGTCATGGACATGAGCCGGGCGCTGGCCGAGCTGGCCGCGCGCAAGAAGGCCGCCGACGACCGCATCGCCGAGTACAAGGCCCTGCTCGCCCGCTTCGCCGGCATGGTCGAGTCCGGCAAGCTGCGGGTCAAGGTGGCCGACGGCCGGCTGGTGGTCGAGCTGGCCACCGACATCCTGTTCGCCAGCGGAAAAGCCGCGCTCTCCCCCCAGGGCAAGCAGGCGGTGCTCGAGGTGGGCAGCATCCTCGCCACGCTCGGCGACCGCCGCTTTCAGGTCGAGGGGCACACCGACGACGTGCCGATCAAGAGCGCGCAGTTCCCCAGCAACTGGGAGCTGAGCAGCGCCCGCGCGATCACCGTGCTCAAGGCCCTCATCGAGGGTGGGATGGCCCCGGGCAACGTCAGCGCCGCCGCCTTTGGCGACAGCCGCCCGACCATCCCCAACACCAACGTCGACGCCCGCGCCCGCAACCGCCGCATCGAGATCGTGCTCGTGCCCGACCTCTCGACCTTGCCAGGCTTTGACGAGCTCAATTCGCTGTCTTCGCCCAAGCCCTGAGGCTCAGGGCGCCGGCAGCGCGCGGGCCTCGGCCCAGCCGCCGAGCGCCCGCCCCACGTCGCGCAGGCGGCGCTCTTTGGTGGTGCTGTCGACCTCGTAGGCACCAAAACGCAGCGACATGCCGTGGTTCCACTCGTAGTTGTCGAGCAGCGACCACAGGAAGTACCCCCGCACGTCGACGCCGTCCTCGATCGCCCCGCGCAGGGACGCGAGGTGCGGCCGCAAGAACCGCTCTCCGGCGTCGCCGCTGTGATCGTAGGTGCCGTTCTCGGTGATGATGACCGGCAGGCCATAGCCGCCGGCGAGGCGGGCCACGTCGCCGAGCCCCTCGGGGTGCTCGACCCACAGGCTGCCGACGGGCAAGAAGTCCACCCAGGAATAGCCAGGGATGAAGCTGACCCCGGTGCCCCGCACGGTCACTTGGGTGTAGTAGTTGATCCCAATGTAGTCCATCCGCCCGGCGAGGTCGGGCCGGTCCGCCTCATGCACCCCGTCGAGGTCGCGGTCCATGCGGCCGTCGACCAGCGCGTCGAGGAAGACCCGGTTGTAGACGTGGTCGAAGTGCTCGACCGCAGCGAGATCTTCGGCGCGGTCGGGGTCCTCGGGCGCCGGCACCGAGAGGTTGGGGACGAGGCCGACCATCGCGTCGCTGTCCTCGGCGTGCACCGCGTCGTACATCGCGGCGTGGGCGTCGATCATCGCAAAGGCCACGTCGATGGCCTGGGTCGGCGCGGTGATCCCCGGCGGGTTGGTGCGATCCGCGGTCGGCATGAGGTAGCCCGAGAGCACCACCGCCATCGGCTCGTTCAGCGTCGCCCACCAGCGGACCTCGGGCCCGAAGGTGCGGGCACAGTAGCCCGAGAACACCGCCAGCCACGCCACCATCGCCGGCCCGTCCAGCCAGCCGCGCGCGGTGCAGCCCTCGGGGTCGGCCTGGCAGGCCTTGCCGTCGTGCAGCCACAGCGGGAGCGTGTAGTGGTTCAGGGTCACCAATGGGGTCAAACCCCGGTCGGCCATCGACGACAGCAGCGCACGATACGCCGCCTCGGCTTCGGGGTCGGCCAGGGCGACAAGGTCATCCACCGTCAGGGCGCCGAGCTCGCCGGGCGGGCGGTCCGGGAACAGGCGGCTGGCCTCGAGGCTGACCCGCAGCGCGTCGAGGTGCAGCTCATCGCGCGCACGGGCGTGGTCCTCGTCGTAGAGCTCCCAGTAGCCGGGGCCGGCGGACAGGGGCTCG
>JBJONS010000469.1:0-10909 GCA_046051725.1 Pseudomonadota bacterium
CGATGCCGGCGACCCCCGCCGGCGCGGCCAGGGCCGCGCCCATGCCGGCGCCGATGCAGCACTCGGCCAGCGCGACCGCGAGCCCGCCATCGGACAGGTCGTGGCTGCTGCGCAGCAGGCCGCGCGCGTGGGCCTCGGCCATGCGGCCGTAGCGGGCCACCGCCGCGTCGAGCCGGACCCGCGGGGCCCGCCCGCCCTCGAGGCCGAGCGTGCGCAGCAGCGCGCTGCGGCCGAGCTCATCCTCGGTCTGGCCGATGAGGAAGATGACGTCCCCCTCGGCCTTCCACTCGCTGCTGACCACGCGGTCACCGTCGGGCAGCACCGCGGCCATCGTGACGAGCAGGGTCGGCGGCACGCTGATCTTGCGTCCGCCCGACCGCAGGTCGTTCTTCATGCTGTCTTTGCCCGAGATCAGCGGCACGCCGAAGGCCCGCACCGCGTCGGCCATGCCCTCGGCGATGCGCACCAGCTTGCCCAGCTTCTCGCGGCCATCGGGGTTCTTGACCGGGTCGACCACCGAGTCGGGCACGCAGAAGTTGTCGCAGCCGGCGAAGGCGTCCAGCGGCCCCGCGCCGTGCACCGGCAGGCGCGCGCCCACCGAGATGAGGCCGCGGATGGCCTCGTCGACCACGCCTTGGCCCATCGCATAGGGGTCGAGATCACCGTAGTGGGGCGCGATCCCGTGCGAGACGCCCACCGCGCGGCGCCCGTCGGCCCGCAGGCGAATGACGCCCGCGTCCTGGGGCGCCCGGCCGCCCGCGCCGCTGTAGGGCTTGAGCACCGTCTTGCCCTTGACCTCGTGGTCGTAGGCCCGCACGAAGGCCTCGCGGCTGCACACATCGGGGTGGCTGAGCACCGCACACAGGGCCGAACCAAGGTCAGACGGCAGGGGTGGGTTCGGCGCGACCACCGGCGCCTCGACCCGGGCCGACAGGCGCAGGCGGGGCACACCCTCGTGCAGAAATTCCATGTCGAGCGCACAGACCGGGGTCTGTCCGTGCCAGACCGACAGCAGGCCATCGTCGGTGAACACGCCGATGTCGGCCAGCTCGACGTCGCGCTGCGCGGCCAGCGCGGCCAACGCGGGCAGATCGGCCGGGCGCACAGCCAAGGACATGCGCTCTTGAGACTCGGACACGAAGATCTCCCAGGGCCGCAGGCCGGGGACCTTGAGCGGGACCAGGTCGGTGTCGAGGCGCACGCCGCCGCTGAGGCGGGCGAGCTCGCCGACCGAGCTCGACAGCCCGCCGGCGCCCGAGTCGTTGACCGCCGCGACGAGGCCCGCCGCTGCGGCCTCTTCCAGGAAGTCGAACAGGCGCTTCTGGATGAAGGGGCTGCCAATCTGCACCACGCCGCCGCTCTGGCCCTCGACCAGCTCGTGCGACGAGAAGGTCGCGCCGTGGATGCCGTCGCGGCCGACCCGCCCGCCGGCGGTCACGACGCGGTAGCCCGGCTGGACGTCTTTCTCGTGCGAGGGGCGGCCGCCGAGCGTGCGCGGCACCAGCGCCGCTGAGCCGCAGAAGACCAGCGGCTTGCCCGAGAAGCGCGGATCAAAGAGCAGCGCCCCGCCCAGCGTGGGCACGCCCGACTTGTTGCCCCCGTCGGCGACCCCGGCGTGCACGCCGGCGAGCACCCGCGCGGGGTGAAGCTGGCCCGGCAGCAGGGGCTCGGCGTGATCGGGCCGCCCAAAACAGAGCACGTCGGTGTTGAACAGCAGCCGCCCGCCGCCGCAGCCCGTGCCGACCGCGTCGCGGTTGCAGCCCAAGATGCCGGTGATCGCGCCGCCGTAGGGGTCGAGCGCGCTCGGCGAGTTGTGGGTCTCGACCTTGAGCGTGAGGTTGAGCTCGTCGTCGACGCGCACCACGCCAGCGTTGTCCGAAAAGACCGTCACCACCCACTCTTGGCCGCGGGCCTGCAGCTCGCCCATGATGGCGAGGGTGGGTCCGCGGATGGTCTGCTTGAACAGCCCGTCGAGCTGGCGCTGCCCGCCGCGCTCCTCGTCGTCGATGTCGATGAGGGCCGCGAACTCTTTGTGCTTGCAGTGCTCGGACCAGGTCTGGGCGAAGACCTCGAGCTCGCAGTCGGTGAGCGCGCCCAAGCCATGCGCGGCCCGCTGGGCCAGCACCGCCGGATCGGCCACCCAGGCCTGGATCGCCCGCAGCTCGGTCACCGACAGGCCCAGCGCCCGGCCGGCGCTCAGCGCCCGCAGGCCCGCGTCGTCGAGGTGCGCGAGCGGCACCACCTCGACCTCGCCGCTGCCGCGCAGCCGCACCTGCGCGCGGGGGGCCAGCGCGTGGGGCAGCGCGCCGACAACGACGCGGTGCACGTTGGTGTTGGCGATGGCCGCCGCGGCCGCGGCCAGCGCCGCCGGGCTGAGCGGGGCGTCAAAGGCCCAGAGCTCTTCGGCGCCAAAGCCGGGGGCGGGCGCGGCCGACCCGCTGACCCAGGCGAAGGCCCGGGCCGCGGCGTCGCCCTCATCGTCGGTGAGCCCAGGGTGCAGCGCCACATGCACGAAGGCGGCGCCGCAGGTCGCGGGCGCCGCCTCTTCCCAGACCGCCCCGCGCTCGGCGATGGGGTCCACCACCGCGTCGGCGAAGCGCTGCAGCTGCGCGCGGTCGACCCCGGGCGGGCCCCGCAGCAGGCGCCAGCGGCGCACCCCCACCGTCGGCGCGGCGCCCGCGCCCACCACCGCCGCGATGACCCGGCGGCGTGCAGCGGTCAGGGCGTGGTCTTCGACCCCCGGCGCCGCCTCGATGGCCAGGGTGTAGCGTTCCATCCCGGTGGTCATGGCGAGCCTCGGTAGTGAAGCGGGGGCAGGTCGGGGCCCTGGTGCCAGATCTGGACGCCGGGCGCGGACACCACCCCGCCGATGACCGCCCCGGGGCAGCCGCGGGCGGCCAGCAGGTCCAGCGCGGCGTCGACCGCGTCGGGGCGCAGGCAGAGGATCATGCCGTGGCCCTGGTTCCAGACCCGCCAGGCGTCGATGGGCGCCACCTCGCCCAGCGCGGCCAGCTCGGCGATCTCGGCGGAGGGCGGCAGCGGCGCCCGGAGCGCGGCGCCCAGCCCGGTCGCCCGCAGCACCCGCCCGAGCTTGTTGGGCACGCCGCCGCCGGTGATGTGCGCACAGCCGGTCAGCGCGTCGCCCAAGGCGAGGCGCAGCGCCGTGAGGTGCGGGGCATAGATGACCGAGGGGGTCAGCAGGCGCAGACCCCAGGTCGAGCCGCCCGACGCGACCTCATGCCAGGCGGGTCCGAAGCGGGCCTCGAGCACGCCGCGGGCGAGGGTCAGGCCGTTGGACCGCAGGCCGGGGCTCGGGAGGCCCACCAGCACGTCGCCCTCGGCGAGCAGCGCCCCGCTCAGCGGCTGCTGCCCCGCGGGAAGGGTGCCGATGGCGGTCGCGCACCAGTTGAGGTGCATGCCGGTGCCATAGCCGCCCACCCGCGGGCCCAGCTCGGCGATCTCGCCCCCGGTCACGCACATGTCGGCGGCGAGGCAGGCCGCCGCGAGGCCGCCCATCAGCTCGTCGACGACGACGGGATCGATGCGATCGACGTCCAGCACGTTGGTCAGCGAGAGCGGCACCACGCCGGCCGCGGCGAGGTCATCGGCGACCATCGCGACCAGGTCAAAACCGAGCGTGCGGTAGACCCCGGTGCGCTCGGCGAGCTCGACCTTGGTGCCGACCCCATCGCTGGTCGTGGCGATGGCCACCCCGCCGACCCGCTGCACCTGGGCGAAGTGGGCCCGCAGGCTCGGGTCCACTGCGCCGTCCCGGCCCGCCCGCGCGGCCTGGGTGCGCTCAGCCCAGGCGCCGGCGGCCCGCGAGGCGAGGTCTTTGCGGTCCAGATCGCCGATGCGGGCGTCGCTCATGGGGTGCCCTCGGGCAGGGTCATCAGGGCCGCGCGCTCGGCGCCGACGCTGACGATGCGCACCGGCACGCCGACCTGCTCGGCGATGAGCTGCAGGTAGCGCTGGGCTTCGGGCGGCAGCTCGTCCCAGGCGCGGGCGCCCGAGACGTCGCCAAAGCCGGGCAGGTCGACGTAGACCGGCCCATCGGGCCCGTGCTCGACCGCCACCCGCAGCACGGGGATATCAGCCAGCACGTCAATCTTGGTGACCGCCAGCTCGGTGAGGCCGTTGAGCCGGGCCGCCTGGCGCAGGGCGGGCAGGTCGATCCAGCCGCAGCGGCGGGGCCGGCCGGTGGTCGAGCCGAACTCGGCGCCCTTGGTGCGGATCTGGTCGCCGATCGGGCCCTCGATCTCGGTCGGGTACGGTCCGTGACCCACCCGGGTCGAGTATGCCTTGGTGACGCCCACCCTGCGGTGCAGGTCTACCCAGAGCCCCACGCCGCTCGCCACCCCGCCCGCGGTGGTCGTCGACGAGGTCACAAAGGGGTAGGTGCCGTGATCGATGTCGAGCAGCGCGCCCTGGGCGCCCTCAAACAAGATGTGGTCGTCGCGGCGCACCGCCGCCTCGAGCTCGAGATCGACGTCGGTGACGAAGGGCGCGAGGGCCTCGGCGTCGGCCCGCAGCTCGGCCTCGACGGCCTCGACCTCTGGCAGCGCGAGCCCCGGGTGCAGGGCGGCGACGAGGTGGCGCTGGGCCGCGAGGATCGGCGCCGCTTCGCCGCGCAGCAGCACCTCGAAGCGCAGCCCGCGCCGGGCCACCTTGTCGGCGTAGCACGGGCCGATGCCCCGCCCGGTGGTGCCGACCGCCGCGCCCTCGGCCCGATCGAGCGCGAGGTGGTAGGGCGTGACCACGTGCAGGCGGGGCGAGAGCCCGAGGCGGCCCGGATCGAGCGGGTGGCCGGCGGCGGCGAGGCGGGCCAGCTCGGCCCGCAGCGATGCGGGGCTCATCACGCAGCCGTTGCCGATGAGGCCCCGGCAGCCCGGCCGCAGCGCCCCGGCCGGGATCAGGTGCAGCACGACCTTCTGGCCGTTGACCACCAGGGTGTGGCCCGCGTTGGCGCCGCCGCCAAAGCGCACCGCGAACGCGGCGTCGGCGGCGAGGTGATCGACCACGCGCCCCTTGCCTTCATCGCCCCACTGGGCGCCGACCACGAGCACGTTGGGCATCAGGCACCCCCGAGGTGACGGTGGGCCACCCGCGCACCAAGCCGCGCCACCCCGCGCAGCACCCGAGGGGTGCGCGGGCAGAAGCGGGGGAGCGGGCGGGGTCCCCACGGGCGACGCTGCGGTGGGCAGCGCTCCGCCGGACCGGCTGAGATGCCCCGACCGTAAACAAAGGCCGCCGGGGTGTCAATCGGGGGGGAGGCCCCCGCGCAGGCCGCCACTCGGTCTGGATATCAGAGACCTATGGGGCTCCACAGACGGCCGGCGGGCCGCCAGGCCGGGGGCCGGCGCCTGCCCTGCGCACCGGGCCCGCGGCGCATGCGCTCTGTGCAGCACACCGTGGAGCACGTCAACTTCATCAAGCGTCACCGCGGCGCCGGCGGCCCGTGGCCCGCGGGCATTGTCACAGGAGCGCCCCCGGCCCAGGCCCGGCCCCGCGCCCGGCCGACCGCGGCGCGCCGCGCAGCGGCGGTCGCGCAGCGACCGAGCCGGGCGGACGCCGATCCCGCCGCAGGCGGAGCGGCGGCCGGGGCCCCGGCGAGCGCGGCGGGGGGCGGAAGGCGCCCCGCAGGACAAGGCGCGCGCGGGCGCCGGCCTCAGGCGCCCAAGAAGAACGCGGCGAGCTGCTCTTGTTGGCGCTCTGCGTCGCTGTAGCCGAGGTCTTCGAGCCGCTCGGTGAACACCCGGTCGAAGTAGAGGTAGCTGAGCAGGTCGCTCTCGCCGCCCTCAGCGTTCTGGCGGTCGGCGAGCAGGCTGAGCAGCCAGCGCAGGTTCGGCGCGTCGGCCGGCGGGCTGTGCAGGTAGGCCTGGGCGGCCACCCGGCCGAGGTCCTCGGTGGGGCGCACCGTGTGGATCTGCACCGGGCGCAGGTTCAGCTCGGCCGCCGCCGCGGCGGTGAAGGCCGGGCCGAAGCGCGCGGCCCCCCACTCCAAGATCTGGTTGAGCCGGGCGGCCTGGGCCAGATCGCGCTCGACAGGGTCGGACATCAGCGCGTTGAGGCTCTTTCCGGCGAGGAAGGGCAGGCTCGGCACCACCGGGGCGCAGGCCTCGGCCTCGCCCGGGTCGGGCTCCATGTGGCTGCCGATCAACAGCACCCGGTCGACGCCTGCGTGTAACACCGGTCGCAACGGTGTGTTTTGCCGAAGACCGCCGTCGACATAGGCCCGGCCCCGCAGCTCGACCGGCGGGAACAAGAAGGGCAGCGCGGCGCTGGCCAGCACCTCTTGCGGGCCGATCGGCGTGCGCTCGACCCGGCTGCGGGCCAGGGGGCTCAGCCCGAGCTCATCGGCGGTCGAGTCGACGAACAGCACGTTGTAGCCATTGTTCAGCTCGGTCGCGCTGACGATGAACGCCCGCACCAGCCCGCTGTCGATGCTGCGCCGCACGTCGACCTGGGGGAATTGCTCGTGCACGAGGCGCATCAGCGGGCCCGCGTCGAGCAGCGCCGCCCCGGCCCGCCCGCGGTGCCGGCCGCGCAGGGCGGCGAGCACGTCGCCGTAGTGCAGCACGAACACGTCGGGGATGCGCAGGCGGCGCCAGAGCCGCGACAGCAGCACGATCTGGGCCTCGGACCGGCTGACCGCGAAGGTGCCGTTGAGCGCGCCGACGCTGGTGCCGCTGACCACCTCGGGCCAGGGCACAAAGCCGAGCTGGCGCGGCAGCGTCCGGTAGATGAAGCGCATCACCCCGGCTTGGTAGGCGCCGCGGGCGGCGCCCCCGCTGAGCACGAGCCCGGTGCGCGGGGCCCGCTCGGGCCGCAGCGGCTGGTTCATCCCTCCCCCCCTTGGCGCCGGCCGGTCGGCGCCCGCGCCCGACCGCGCCGCGCCGCGCGGCGCCCGATCCTGCGCTGCAAAAAGCATGGACGAGGCGCCGGCCGCTGTCACCGGCCCCGCCGGGTGGGCTATCGTCCGCCCCCACCCTGGAGCGCCGATGAGCAGCCGACTTCCCGCAGCCTCGACCCCCGACCGCCGCGCGGTGATCGGGGCCCTGCCCACGCCCGCGGGCGCCTCGCCGGTGGCGCAGCCCCGCCTGCGCGGCGCCGGCCCGACCCTCGCCCTGCTCACCTGGGCCCTGCCCGTGCTGGTCCTCGCCGCCTGCACTGGCGACGAGAAAGACGACGAGCAGGTCGATGACGAGCCGACGCCTGATGAGCAGCCAAAAGACACCGACGACACCGGCAAAGACAGCGGCGGCGAAGATGGCGTGGATGACGGCGATGGCGGCGACGGCGGCCCGACCATCGCCTGGGACGAGGCCCCGCCGCCCAGCTGCGCGGCGATGGGCCTGACGACCCGGGCCATCGGCCTCGGGGTCGGTCCGGCGGCGCTGGACGCGCCGGTTCCAGCCTTCACCCTGCCCCTGCTCGACGGCGAGACCTGGGACTCGGCGCGCGACCACAACGGCTGCGACAACCTGTTCTTCTTCAACCTCAGCCGCTCGATGCCCTACCCCCAGCTCGACAACGTCGGGCTGCTGAGCCGATGGCTGGCCGAGCAGCCCGACAACAGCCAGCTCTTCTTCATGGCCGACCTGCGCGAGGCCGACGACCGCGAAGCGTCCCTGCTCAGCATGAAGACCCTGCTGTCCGAGGCCACCGCCCGCATGGACGACGGCGCAGCCTGGCGGGCCCGCATCCACTTCGTCACCGAGCAAGACACCGCGCTGCCCGTGCTCGGGCCGATCGGGGCGGTCAACCTGCCGGTCTGGGCGATCGACCGCCTCGGGGCGGCGCGCGAGGTCGGCTACCTCTGCGACGCGCTGACGGGGTGGGAGACCTGTCCGCCCTCGCTGCTCAGCTACGCCGCCCGGCAGTTCAACTTCGAGGCTGATCGAGCGGCGCGCCTCGAGGCCGCCGACGCCGCTGGCACCCTGGTCCTCGACCTTTTTGACGACCAGGCGGTGTCTGACGGGGGCTGGGCGGGCGTCCGCAGCTACGCCACCCTCGAGCTGCCCGACGCCGCGGCGCTCGAGGCCTACGACACGCTCGAGCTCGACCTCGACATGCGCTGCGCCGGTCACCCCGATCTCAGCAGCTGCCCGGCCTGGGACTACCTCGTCCACCTCTACCTCTGCGAGGTCGACGACCCGGCCACCGCCGATGTCGACGAGAGCACTGTCTGCGACATCGAGTTCGGCCGCTGGATCACGACCTACTGGCGGCCGGGCCGCTGGGTGCACGACGTGACGCCCCTGCTCGCGCTGATCGCCGAGGGCGGGCCCCGCCGCTTCGCCTTCTACAGCCAGCAGCCCTACATCATCGATCTGAAGCTGCGCCTGAGCGACCAGGACCGCGGCGAGCGCCCCTTCGCCGCGGTGCCGATGTTCACCGGCGGCGGCTTCACCGACCGCTACAACTGGGGCCAGTGGCGCCTGTGGGTCGGCGACGACCTGCGCATCGGCACGACCGAGGCCGACGCCTACACGCTCAGCGCGGTCGAGCTGCGCAGCGCGGGCCCGCTGCGCGACGTCGTGGTGCAGCTCGGCGCCGATCACCCCTACCAGCCGGGCACCTTCGGCCGGGTCTGGGAGCAAGACGACCCGCTCGGCTCCGGCGCTCGCTACCAGTGCGTGATCGGCGGCCTGGCCACCCAAGACGAGGCCGCGGCCCTGACCCGCAGCTGCGCCGAGGACGACCCCGCCACCGCCGACGTGGACGAGAGCCTGGGCTGCGTGGGCGCCGACCCCGCCGATCTGCTGCGCGGCTGCGGCACCGGGCCCTGGGTGCGCCTCGAGCCGACCGGCGCGCCGATGCCCGACGGGGCCTGGGCCGAGCTCTGGGACGCGAGCAAGCTGCCCCAGACCTTCACGCCCCCGCCGGGCACGACCAAGGTGACGCTGGCGGCGGTGATCAGCGGCCACGGCTTCGCCGACACGCCCGAGAACTGCGCCGAGTTCTGCGACCACCAGCACCTGTTCACGGTCAACGAGGCGCTGACGGTCACCAAGGACAACCTGCCCTGGGTCAACATGCGCGAGGGCTGCGCCGAGCAGGTCGACGTCGGCGTGATCGCCAACCAGGCCGGCACCTGGCCCTATGGCCGCGGCGGCTGGTGCCCCGGCCTGCAGGTCGACGTGTGGGAGGCCGATCTCACGCCCGGGGTCGCGATGGACGGCGCCAACACCCTCGCCTACTACGGCCAGATGGACGGCGCGCCGTGGCGGCCCGGCGTGGGCACCGGCGCCCGCGTCGACATGCGCAGCTGGCTCATCTACTACCGCTGAGCGCTGCGGTGCTCCGAAGACGACGCACCTGAGGTGATCTTGAACGACCCGACGACGCCGCTGCCCGTCCGCACCCACCTCGGCCTGCACCACGGCCTCTGCGGCGCCCCGGTCGCGCTCGGCCCGGGCGCGGCGACGGTGCGGCTGCAGGCCACGCCCGAGATGGCCGCCGACGCCGAGGGCCTCGTGCACGGCGGCTTTGTGTTCGGCGCGGCCGATCACGCGGCGATGCTCGCGGTCAACGACCCGCTGGTGGTGCTGGCCGCGGCCGAGGTGCGCTTCCTCGCGCCGCTGGCGGTCGGCGAGGTGGTCGAGCTGCGGGCCACCGTGACCGAAGAGCGCGGCCGCAAGCGGATCGTCGCGGTCGAGGGCCGACGGGGCGGAGCCGAGGGCCCGGTGGTCTTCACCGGCAGCTTCACGGCGGCCGTGCTCGATCAGCACGTGCTGCGCACGGCCCGCTGAGGCACAGCGACCGCCCGTAACACCGGGTTAAGCCTTGTGTTACGAGCCGAACAGCTAAATAAGCAGGCCGAGCCTCCGGGCTGATCCGCGGGGGGCCGGCGCTTCCGGGTGCGGCGCGGGCCGGCTACCGTGGGCCCGAGGCCCGGCATGCGCACCCCGATCTCCAGCACGATCTCTGCGAAGCTCCGCGGTGCCCTCAGCGCCGCGGCGCTGGCGGTGGTCGTGGGCTGCACCGACACGGGCGCGGGCGGCGGGGCGACCACGGCCGCGGGCGCCGCCGACAGCGCCGCGGCGGTCGACACCGGGGCCACGCCTGGGGCGGGCGCGACGGGCGGCGACGCGGCCGACACCGGCGCCTGGCCGGGCGCGGTCGAGCCCGAAGAGGGGGCCGAGACCGACGAGGACGGCGACGGGGCGTGGCGGCCCGGCGAGGCGCTCTGGGTCGAAGCGACCCTCGTCAACGACGGCGACGCGGCCTTCTACGACGCGCCGGGCGCCGAGCTGCAGGCGCCGGTCGAGGACGCGCTGGTGCCCGAGCCGGTCGTGGCGGTCTACAGCCTCGCCGCCGGCGAGCAGGCGCTGCTGCGCTGGTGGGCGGTGGCCGCGCCGGCCGCGGGCGAGGCGCGCGCGGTGCCGCTGGTGCTGCGGGTGGTCAGCGCCGAGGGCGGCGCGGTGGCCCCCTGCCCTGGGGGCGCGCACCTCGCGCTGAGCGTCGAGCTGTCGGCCGGCTGAGCACCGCCGGGGCGCCGGCGCCCCCCTGCGCGCGCGCCCGCGGTGCCGGCGGGGGCTCCGGGCCGGGGGCCCGGGATCCCCCGCCGCGCGGGCTTGGTCCCTGCGGGACCGCCGCTGCGCGGCGCGCTCCGGGGTCGGCGGGCGCGGAGCCCCAATGACCGCGGCCCGGCGCGCCCACGAGGGGCGGCCGGGCCGGAGATCACCGCGCAGCGGGCCGCTCTTGCAGGCCCGCTGGCCCGAGACAGCGCGCGGCCCGGCGCGCCCACACGGGGCGGCCGGGCCGGAGATCACCGCGCAGCGGGCCGCTTAGGCCGGGTCGCCGCCGCCGTCGCTGGGGCCGCCCTCGCTCGGGCCGCCTTCGCCGGCGCCGCCCTCGGCGTCACCGCCGCTGGCCTCGCCGCCCTCGCCGGACGACCGGGGCC
>JBJONS010000470.1:0-3309 GCA_046051725.1 Pseudomonadota bacterium
GGCCGGCGACGGGCACGGTGACGCTGATCGCGCAGGCGGCCGGGTTGGCCGGGTCGTAGCGCACGGTGCCGCTGTGCTGGGTGCTGGCGATGGCGTGGTCGTGCGAGAGGCCGGCCGCGACGGTGCTCGGGTCTTTGTAGACGCGGACGTGCAGGGCGGTGCCGCCGGCGAGGGCGTAGCTGACCGGCCCGCCGGCGGGGGCCGCCGGGGCGGCGTCTTGGGCCTGGGCGGCCAAGGGGAGGGCGAGCAGCAGCCGGGCGAGGGGGCGGGCGGCGGTCATGGTGCTCCTGGGGGTTGGGCGCGGGGCGTCGGGATAACGCAGGAGTGGTCATCCTTGTGCCCCGCAGGCAATTGCGAGGTCAGGGCGCGGGCAGGGGGGCGCGGTGGTGCAGCTCAGGGTGCGGCGGCTGGCGGGGCGCTGGCGACGGGCGGGCCTGGGCCCGGGCGGGCGCCGGCGGGCCCTGCGCGCCCTGGCCGCGGCGGCGCGGGGTGGCCCGACCGACTGGCGGCGCGCCCATGAGGTCGCGCAGAACGACCCGCTGTTACACCTCTGCGCCCATCTTTTGGCGGCCCTGCGACCGGGCCTGTGGGCGGCGGCCCCCCAAGAGCGCCTCGGCGCCCTGGTCGGGGCCCCGATCGCCAGCCTCGTGCGGCGTGCGGCGGGGATCGGGCCGGCGGCGCCCAACCCCGGCAGCCTGCGGCAGACCTGGGCGGCGCGGCGCGGCCCGTCGGTGTGATTAGCCGAGAATAGCGGCGAGGCGGGCGTTGAGGCGGTCGCGGGCCGCCGCGGGCAGGGGCGCGGGGGCGGCGGCGCGCAGGGCGGCGACCCCGGCGGCGTAGCGCCCGCCGAAGGCCGCGCAGGCGCCGCAGGCGGCGACGTGGGCCTGGGCCTGGGCCGCGGCGGCCGGGTCGGCGCTGCCCTCGAGCAGGGCGGGCAGCAGGGCCAGCACCTCGTCGCACCACAGGCCCCCTTCGAGCCGGGGGGCGGCGATCACCGGGGCGGGCGGGTCGGCGGGCTCAGCCACGGGGCACCTCGTCGAGGACAGCGGCCATCAGGCGCAAGCGGGCGCGGTGCAGCCGCGACTTTAGGGCCGGCAGAGGGAGGCCGAGCGCCGCGGCCACCTCGGCCCCGCTGCGCTGCTCGACGTCGCGGAGCACCAGCAGTGCGCGGTCGGCCTCGGACAAGGCCGCGAGCCCGCGCTGCAGGACCGCGTGGTCTTCGAGCGCGCGCTGCCAGGCGGCGCCGTCGAGGTCTTGGCCCCAGCCAGCCGCGGCGCCCAGCGTGGCCAGGGCCTCGGCCGGCTCGCCGTCGAGCGGCAGCCCGACCGCGGGCTCGCCGGCGCGGAGGCGCCAGGTGCGGGCCGCTTGGCGGCGGGCGATCCCGAGCAGCCACGCCCGGGGCGGGGCCTCGCCCGACCAGCCCGCCGCGCCCGACCAAGCGGCGAGCAGGGTCTCTTGCAGGGCCTCTTCAGCGCGCTCGGCGCTCGGGCAGAGCAGGCGCAGCGCGCGCCACAGGCCGTCTTGCTCGGCCTCGACCAAGGCGGCGAAGGCCGCGCGATCACCCTGCCCGACGGCGAAGAGGCGCAGGCCGTCGTCACCCCAGCGGGCGAGGGCGTCGGGGGCCGGCGGTGTCGCGGCGGCGGAGAGGGGGTCCACGTGCGCTCCTGCGGGCGGCTAACCCGGCGCAGGCCGGGGTCGCCCCTCGCGCAGAGCGGCGTGCTCATCGTTGTTCAGCTGAACTGGCCGGCGTTGATCGGGCAGGTCGACAGGCCGAACAGCGTGTAGAGCGGGCAGGAGCCCAGCGCCGCGGTCGCCAGCGGCACGACGCCGATCAGGCCGGCGAGGCCCCAGCCGGGGACCGGGCCCACCGCGAGCAGGCTGAGCAGACCGAGGCCGAGGATGACGCGCACCACGCGATCCACGGTGCCTTCGTTGCGGGGGAGGAGCTTGGAGAGGGTCGACATGGGGGACCTCGGGGCGGCCGGCGGCCGCGTCTGGAGAGGAGGGCGGGGAGCGGGGAGGGCGCGGGGCCCTCGCTCTCTGGGTTCCTGGGCGGGGGCCAAAGGGTTCGCCGGGCGGAGGGTTTTTTCCCACACGGTGGAGGCGCTGCGGTCGGCGGGCCCAGCCTGCGCCGCGGCGGCCCCCGGGCTAGGCGCGCCGTCCGCGGGGCGAGGCTCCGCCCAGGAGCCGCCGTGTCCGCCGATGACGCCCCCGAGCGCGCCCCGACCCCCACCCTGCGGCCGGTCGCCCCGGGCCTCGAAGCGCGGCTCGGCCACCGGATTGACGTGCTGGACCACGGTTTCGTCCGGGTCATCGACTACATGGGCGATGACGCGGCGGTGGTCCAGGCCGCCCGGGTCTCGTACGGCAAGGGCACGAAGGCCGTGCGCGAGGACCGCGGGCTCATCCGCTACTTGATGCGGCACCGCCACACGACGCCCTTTGAGATGTGCGAGCTCAAGCTGCACGTCAAGCTGCCCATCTTCGTGGCCCGGCAGTGGATCCGCCACCGGATGGCCAGCGTGAACGAGGCCAGCGCCCGCTACAGCGTGCTCGACCGCGAGTTCTACCTGCCCCGGCCCGAGGACCTCGCGACCCAGAGCCGCGACAACAAGCAGGGCCGCGGCGAGGCGCTGCGCCCCGAGGCGGCGGCCGAGGTGCTGCGCCTGCTCGAAGATGACGCGCTGCGCGTGCACCGCACCTATACGCGCCTGATGGACGAGCACCAGCTGGCCCGCGAGCTGGCCCGCATGGACCTGGGGCTGAACACCTACACCCAGTGGTACTGGAAGATCGACCTGCACAATCTTTTGCACTTCTTGGCGCTGCGCATGGACGCCCACGCCCAGTGGGAGATCCGCGCCTACGCCGACCAGATCGGCGCCCTGGTCGCCGATTGGGTGCCCCTGTGCTGGGAGGCCTTCTGTGACTACCGCCTGGGGGCGCTGACGCTGAGCCGCGGCGAGGTGGACGTGCTGCGCGCCATGCTGCGCGGCGAAGCCCCAGACCCCGAGGCCGCTGGCCTCAGCCCGAGGGAGTGGCGCGCCTTGCGCGCGGCGCTGGGCTTGGACGGCTAGCGCCGGCCGCTTGTCGCGCGCAGCTTGATGTGCCCACGCTGGGCGCGAGATCAGCGATCTGTAGGCGGTTTTCTGTCTTTTTGGGGGCTGTTGCGCCGGTCACGCCGGGGGCGGTCCCCGCCCCCAGACCCCCTGGGCAAGGGGCCGCCGCGGCCCCTTGCATCCCCCGCCAAGGGGGGCCCGCGCGCCGCAATTGCGCGGCGTTGCGCCGCGCAGCGGCGCGCAACGGCCC
>JBJONS010000471.1:0-28449 GCA_046051725.1 Pseudomonadota bacterium
CGCCGCGCCCCTCCTGCGGCCTGAGGGGCTGGCCGCCGCCCCGGGCTGGGCCCGCTGGTCTCGGCCGGGGCTGGCCGACCGGGCCTGGCTGGTGCGGGCCGCGGCGGTGCCCTGGTCGCCCGCCGCGCTGGGCGCCGCCCTGCAGGCGGCCGGCGCGGGCCCGCTGCGGGCGGTCGCGGTGTCGGCCGCGGGCGGGGCTTGGCGGCTGAGCGCCGAGGCCTGGGGCGCGGCGGCGGCGGCGGCGCTCGGCGCGCCCGATCTGGCGGCGGGCCTGCGGGCGGGCCCCCCGGCGCTGCTGGTGGTGGGCCACGAGGGCGGTCCGGTCGAGGACCTGCCTGAGCCGACCCTGCTCGGGCTCTGCGACTGGATCGCCGGGGCGCTGCCGGCGGCCCTGCCCCCGGGCGGGGCGGGCCTCCGCTTGCTGCTGCCGATCGGGCCGGGGCGGCTGCCCGACAGCGCTGGGCTGGCCGAGCGGGCGCTGACCGCCGCGCTCAACGCCGCCGAAGACCTGGGCCTCGGGCACCTGCCCCCGGCCTGAGCGCTGTGGCCGGGCCTGTGCGCCGGTCCCGCAACAACCGCGCCCCGGTCGGGCGCCGGCCGGGCCCCGACGCGGGGGCACGGTTAGCGCCCCGGTCGGCCTCCGCCCCGACCGGCGGAGCCGCGCCCCTCCCGATGGTGATGGCCGCCATGTCTTTGCCGCCGCTTGAGCTCGTCCCCCGGCCGCTGGCCTCCTCCAGCGCGCCGACCGCCGCCCCGTCGGTGGCCGACGCGCAAGAGGCGGTCCGCACGCTGCTGCGGTTCATCGGCGAGGACCCCTCCCGCGAGGGTCTGGCCGAGACCCCGGCGCGCCTCGTGCGCGCGTGGGGCGAGTACTTCGCGGGCTACCAGCAAGAGCCCGCGGCGCTGCTCGGCCGCACCTTTGACGAGGTCGAGGGCTACAACGACCTCGTCGTGCTGCGCGACATCCGTTTTGAGAGCCACTGCGAGCACCACCTCGCGCCGATCATCGGCCGCGTGCACCTCGCCTACCTGCCGGGGCACCGGGTGGTCGGCATCAGCAAGCTGGCCCGGGTCGTCGACGCCTTCGCCCGGCGGCTGCAGGTGCAAGAGCGCATGACCGCCCAGATCGCCCAGGCCCTGCACGACGGGCTCGACGCCCGCGCGGTCGGCGTGGTCGTGGTGGCCGAGCACCACTGCATGACCACCCGCGGCGTGCACCGCCCGGGCGTGTCGATGGTCACCCGGGCGGTCCGCGGCCCCGACGCCGAGGCCTGGCGGGCCGAGCTGCTCGCCGTGCTGCAGCCCGGCGCCGCGGGCTGAGCGGGCGCGCCCCCCGCATCCGGTGCTGCCCTTGACCTTCTCGGGCCGGCGCGGGCCGGGCCCCCGGGCGTGGCCGCGCGTGCATCCGCCCACGCGTGCCGCGCGGGCCGGTCCGCTGCGCGCGTCCCGTGCGCTCCGGGCGTCCGCCGCTGCTGCGCCTCGCCGGCCCGCCGGACCGCCGGGGTGCAGGTCGGCGGCATGTTACGACGTGTTTCAGGCGCAGGGCGGGGTGGGTGAGCTCAGGGATTCACCGTACATCGTATGATCATCGACATAAGTCGAGCGTTCTGCTGTACCGGGCTGCAAGGGCCGGTGACAAGGCGCGACGCCGAAGCGCTCCGGGCGCGGCCCTGGACCCGGCTCATCGCGAGCATGAACCACCGGAATGGCCTGTTTGTGTCATCGGTGTTTCATCGCGGGACAGTGCATGACCGGATGATCTCGGATCATTGTCCGTGGCGGGACTCCGGCGCAGGCTACGGTGGGGTCCGCAGGGGGCGGGCGCTGGCCTGGGGCCAGATCCGGGGGTGCCCTGGTGCGAGACTTCGCCGCGTCCTGACACGGCACAATCTGGTCTCTCTGGCTCCACTTCACCGTCCAGGCGGGAATTCGCGCCAGGATAGAGTCTCGATTCGGGCCTTTGGCCCGGTGCATCGGTGCGCGGGTCGTGTGGGCCCGCGTCGTGGAGACCGAGGGTATGGCCGACCCCCAGATCGTCTACGTCGTCGACGACGACCCGCACTTTGTGCAAGAGACCGAAGAGACCCTCCGCTTCGCGGGGCTCACCGCCCAGTCCTTCGGCTCGGCCGAGCAGCTCCTCGGCGCGCTGCCGCCGGTCCCCCGGGGCGCGGTGATCCTCGACCTCCGCCTGCCCGGCATGAGCGGGCTCGAGCTGCTGCGCGACCACGTGCCCGCCGCGCTCAGCCTCCCGGTGCTGGTGGTGACGGGCTTCGTCGACGTCCCCAAGACCGTGCAGCTCATGCGCGCCGGCGCGGTCGACGTCATCGAGAAGCCGGTCGACGGCGAGGGTCTGGTCGCGCGGGTCCGCAAGGCGCTCGACCAAGAGGCCGCGGCCTGGGCCCGTGGCGGCGCGCTCATCGAGCTGCGCCGGCGCATCGACAGCCTCACGCCCCGCGAGCGCGAGGTGCTCGAGCAGCTCGCGCTGGGCAAGTCCAACCGCGACACCGGCGAGGCGCTGGGGATCAGCCCGCGCACCGTCGAGGTCCACCGCGGGCGGATCATGGGCAAGATGCGCGCCGACTCGATGACCGGCCTCGTGCGCGAGCTGGTCGCCAACGGCCTGCACCTCGAGCTGGCCCGCTGGGGCGCGCGCTGAACCTGCGCCTGGCGGACGAGCTGCCGGGCCCCGCTCAGCGCGGAGGTCGCTGGCCCCAGGTGCGCCAGTCGGGGTGGCGGGGCGCGAGCAGGGCGGTGCGGCGCAGGATGTCGTCGGCCTCGTCGGTGGCGCCGGCGGCGGCGTAGACCGCGGCGGTGGCCAGCGACAGCTCGGTGTGCAGGACCTCGCCCCACATGCGGTGGTGCGAGCGGCCCACCAGCGTCATCGCCGTGGTGAGCTCGTCGGTGCGGATGAGGGCCCGGGCGCGGGTCGCGGACAGGGAGACGCCGGCGAGCAGGTCGCGGGCCCGCGGCGTGCGGGCCGACCCCAGGCGGATCAGGTCGTCGGCGGCGAGCCCGAAGCGCAGCTCGGCCTCGATGTCCTCGCCGGTCCAGGGCGCGCCCGAGCGCCGCCGCAGCCACAGCTCCCAGTCCGCTTCATCGAGATCACCCTGCTGCAGGGCGCTCAGGACCCGCTCGAGGTGCACCTGCGCCGAGCCGGGATCGGCGGCCTCGGCCAGGTCGAGGTCCCGGGCGGCGCCGTCGAGCGCGCCGACCTCGCGCTGGTCGCGGGCGGCGAGCGCGAGCTGGCGGGCCTCTTCGGGGTCGTTGTCGACGGTCCACAGCAGCTCTTTGCGGAGGGCCGCGGCGGCGGCGCCCTGCCCGTCGGCGCGCAGCGCGGCGGCCTCGGCGAGCACGAACTCGCGGGGGAAGAGCGCGGAGCCGACCGCGAAGCGGCTCGAGGTCAGCGCGCAGGAGAGCTCGCCGGCACCAGCGCAGAGGATCGCGAGCGCGGCGTGCATGTCGACGTTGTCGGGGTCCTGGTCGAGCCGCTCTCGCACCTTGGGCATCGCGGCGCGCAGGCTGCCCCGGCGGACCAGCGCGGCGAGCGCGGCCTCGTCGTCGGTCGCCGCGGCGGGCGGCCGCAGCTTGAGCCCGTCGGCCTTCCCCAGACGGCGGGGGCCCGCCTTCCCGGCCTTCCCGGCCTTCCCGGCCTTCCCGGCCTTCCCGGTCTTGCTCACCTTGCCGAGCTTGCCGAGCTTGCCGGCCTTCCCGGTCTTCCCGGCCTTCCCGGCCTGCGCGCCGGCCGCGGCGCCCTCGGGCTGCTGCGCCTGGGGTGTGCTGGGGAACAGCAGCGCGAGCCCGCCGCACAGCAGGCAGGTGGCGAGGGCGAGGAGCAGGTGTCGGCGCATCGTCAGGCCTGGGCCCCAAGGGCCACCGTCGCCCGGGTGTCGAGGGCGGAGGGGGCCAACGTAGTCTCCACCGCGGGCCCCCGCACTCTCACCCGGACGGGGGCTGTGTGCGGTCAGGTCCGGGCTGTTGGTGCCCCGACCCACCCCGGGTCGGCGGCGAGGCGCTCGACGCCGGCGAAGTACATGCCGATGTGAATGCCGTCCAGAAGGGCGTGGTGCCCCTGCAGTGACAGCGGGGCCCGGACCCCGCCGCCCTCGGGGCAGAAGCGTCCCCAGGTGATGCGGGGGAAGCTGTCGCGGCGCGGGTCCATGGCCGCGTGCTGGACGCTGGTGAAGCGCAGCCAGGGCAGGCTGCTCACGAACAGCAGGTCGTCGCGGCCCCCGGCCTCGACCTCGAGGGCCGGCGCGGCCCGGGTCGCGGCCATCGCCGCCTCGGCGCGGTCGCAGAAGGTCGCGAAGTCGGGGGAGAAGGGCGCGGTGCAGTAGCGGAAGCGCTCGCCCTCGACCCGCAGCGTGAAGCTCGGGTGCACCACGGGGTGGAGGACCGCCTCGTCGCCCCGCAGGCGCAGCCGCAGGCAGTGCAGGCGGTTGGCGGCGGCGCTGGTCGCCCACAGCATCGCGAGGAAGGGCGAGCGCCCCGCCGCGGCCGCCGCGGCCACCATCGGGCCGAGCTCGACCTCGGCCACCACGTTGAAGTGGGGGTCGGCGAAGCCCGAGAAGAAGCGGGCGTGCGCCTCACGGGCCCAGCGGGGGCGGTCGACCCGGGCCGCGCCGTCGGCGGTCTGGCCATTGAGCGGCGGGGCCTCGTCGACCTCGGGCAGCGCAGAGGGGGGCATGGGCGGCCTCGGCTAGGGCACGGACTTGATCGGCAGCGCGCCCGCTTTGCCGTCCAGCGTGCTGATCTCGGCGAAGGCCCCCGCGCGGCTGCGCACGAAGACGAGCTCTCCCTTCTCGACCTCGACCCCGGTCGGCGCGCCGCCGCCGCTGGCCAGCAGCGGGCCGCCCTTCTTGACCAGCGCGGGCGTGCCCTCGGGCACCGCCGGGCAGGCCGGCGCGGCGCCGATGGCGTACTTGAGGCCGTAGGCGCGCTCCATCGCGGTGATCTCGGCGCGGCGGGCGGTCACGCGACCCTGGCCCTCTTCGGCGGCGTTGAGGCCGGGCTTGCGCTGGAGCGCGCCGGCGTAGGCGGCCTCGGCCTCGGGCAGGAAGCCCAGGCCCTCAGAGGCCGCGCCGAGGTTCACCCAGACGTCGGGATCGACGCCAGCGGCGCCGGTCTCGAGCTCGCCGAGCCGCAGGAACATGCAGCGCGCGGCCTCGACCTCGCCGGCGGCCACCCGGTCGAGCGGGGCCCGGCTCAGCGGCGAGCGGCGCATGGGCAGGCGCAGGCTGGTCCACGAGGGGGCGATCTGGCGCGCGAGGCTTCCGCCGAGGCCCGGGGCGGCGAGCAGGGTGAGCTCGTCGACCTTGGTGATCTTCCCCATGTCCTTGCCGCAGCGGCGGTCGCCGGCGGTGGCGGTGGGCAGGCTGCCGCTCAGCGGTGCGCCCTTGCGCTCGAGCGTCCACTCGAGATCGATCTTGGCGACCCGCTCGAGGCAGGGCTCGTCGACCATCACGGTGTTGCCCTTCTCGTCCTTGACGTCGTTTCCTTTGTCGTCCTTGAGCGCCACCTGCTGGGTGGTGTTCTTGTCGGCGCTGCTGGTCTTGAGCGCGATCTTGAGCTTGGCCTCGGCCCCGCTGGGCTTCACGGCGAAGACGTCGATCTTGAGGCCATCTTGCAGCACGATCTTCTCGGCCCGCACCTTGTCGGCGACCGCGGCGCCGGCCGCCTCGGTGGCGCCCTTGACCAGCTTTCCGCCGAAGCCGGGGACCTTGCTCGCGAGCAGCTGCCCGCCGACGCTGGCGCCGACCTCGAGCAGGGCGCCGGCCTTGTCGGACACGGTGCCGCTGCCGACCTCGCGGGCGGGGTCGGCGAGGGCCGCGAGCAGCTCTTTGTGCACGATGGCGCCGGGCGCGCCGCTGATCATCGGCACCTCGACGCTGCGCACGCCCTCGAAGAGCACCGGCGGGGGCTTGACCTGGCGGACCTCGACCCCGGGCAGCACCGGGCCGGCGACCGCGGGGGCCGACAGGCCCAAGCAGAGGATCAGGGCGGCGGAGCGGCGGGCCGAAGGGGCGGGCATGAAGACCTCCGCGCCGCATGTAGCGGGGGGCACCCTGGGGCGCAGCGCCGCCCCTTCATCTGGATAGGGAAGCCGCATGCCGCCGCAGTCCACCGCTGCTCTCCTCGCCGCCCGGCGCGCCGCGCGCCGCGCCGAGGCTCCAGCGTCCAGCCCCGCGCCAGGCGGGCCGATGTTCTCGACCGTGGGGCAGGACGCCCCGCGCCGCCCCGGCGCCTCGCGGGTCGTCCTCGCCATCGCCGCCGTCGGGCTCAGCCTCGCCACCCTCTCGCTCGCCCGGGAAGTTTTTGGCTGGGGCCGGCCGCAGGCGCCCGTTCGGGTGCAGATGATGGCTGATGAGGCCGACGCCGCTGCCCGCGCGCTCGACGCACCCCCACCGCCGACGGAGCCCCCATGAGCAGCATCATTGGACGCCTGAGCAACCTCGCCCGCGGGGCCTTGCTCGGCGGGGATGACGACAGGGTCAACGATCCTGCGGTCGAGGCCGAGCTGGCCGCCGCTGTGGATCGCGGCGAGGGGGCCGCGCTGGGCGCCCGCCGGCGGGCCCGCGCCGCTCCGGCTGCGTTGCGCCCCGACGCGCCGCCCGACCCCGCGCCGACGGACGGACCGGCCCCGCCGCGGGTCCCGCGGCCGCGCACCCTCTGAGCGCGCCGCCGCCGCCTCCCTTCGTCTTGTGCCGCCCCTCCCCACCCGCGGGTCCAGCATGCGCCGCCGCCTCCTCGTCGCCTCCGCCCTCCTCTCGCTGCCGCTGGCCATCGCCGTGGCGATCGCCGCGCCGCTGACCTTCCAGCCGGTCGACGGCAAGATCGTCAACGTCGTGACCCAGGTGCTCAGCCAGAACCACTACCGCGAGCAGGTGATCGACGACCGGCTGAGCGCGGCCTGGCTCAACAACTACGTCGAGGCGCTCGATCCCGAGCGGCTGTTCCTGCTGCAGGCCGACATCGACGAGTTCCGCCGCTTCGAGAACACCCTGGACGAGGCCGTTGAGCGCATCCCCGCCGATCTGGGGCCGGCCCAGGCCATCCACCGCCGCTTCGTGCAGCGGGTCGGCGAGCGCACGGCCGCCGTCGAGGCCATCCTCGCCAAGCCCGACGCCCTGCCCCGCACCGGGGTGGTCGACCTCGACCGCGAGGACGCCCCCTGGGCGACGAGCAGCGCCGCCCTCGACGAGCTCTGGCGGCTGCGCCTCGCCGAGCAGGTGGGCCGGGCCGAGCTCGACGGCGAAGATCGGGCCAAGACCGTGGGCCGTTTGCTCACCCGCTACGCCCGCATGCGCAAGGACGTCGAGCAGCAGGACCAGGGCGACATCCTCGAGCTGTGGCTCGGGGCCTTTGGCGCGACCTACGACCCGCACTCGGTGTGGTTCAAGCCGGCCACCAAAGAAGACTTCGACATCTCGATGCGCGACTCGCTGCAGGGCATCGGCGCCACCCTGCGGACCGACGGCGAGCACACCAAGGTGGTCAGCCTCGTGCCTGGCGGCCCGGCGGCGCGCAGCGGCTTGCTGCAGCCCGAGGACCGCATCGTCGCGGTCGCCCAGGGCAGCGGCGAGGCCGAGGACATCGTCGGGCTGCGCATCGACAAGGTGGTCAAGCTGATCCGCGGGGCCAAGGGCACCGACGTGGTGCTCACGATCATCCCGGCCAACGCCACCGATCCCAGCGTGACCAAGGCGGTCCGCATCACCCGCGACGAGGTGGTGATCGCCGACGCGGCGGCCAAGGGCTCGGTCCGCGAGATCAACGGCGTCAAGGTCGGCGTGATCGACGTGCCGAGCTTCTACCAAGACATGCGCCGCGACCCGCGCGCGCCCAACAGCCGCAACACCACGTCGGACGTGCGGCGCATCCTCGGCGAGCTGAGCGCCCAGGGCGTCAAGGTCGTCGTGGTCGACCTGCGCGAGAACGGGGGCGGCGCCCTCACCCAGGCCATCGACCTCACCGGCTTGTTCATCGACAAGGGCCCGGTGGTGCAGATCAAGGACCGCGACGCCCGCGTGCAGGTGATGGAGGACGAGGCCCCCGGCGTGGCTTGGGGCGGCCCGCTCGTGGTGCTGACCAGCGTGCACAGCGCCAGCGCGTCCGAGATCTTCGCCGGCGCCATCCAGGACTACCGCCGCGGCCTGATCGTCGGCGCGCCGGCGACCCACGGCAAGGGCAGCGTGCAAGAGCTGCTCGACCTCGCGCCGGTGCTCAGCCGGGCGCTGGGCGACCCCAACGCGGCCTCGGCCGGCGCGCTCAAGTACACCACCAGCCTGTTTTACCGGGTCAGCGGCCGGTCGACCCAGGCCGTCGGCGTGCTGGCCGACGTCGTGATCCCGAGCCCGAGCGACAACCTGCCCTACCGCGAGGCTGACCTCGACAACCCGCTGCCCTACGATGAGATCCGCTCGGCGCGCTTCGCCCCGCTCGCGGTGAACCTGCCGGTGGATCGCCTGCGCCAGCGGTCGGGCGCGCGGGTCGCCCAGGACCCGTCCTTCCAGCTCATGAACGAGATGCGGGCCCTGCGGGACGCGCAGGACGGCAAGCCCACCCCGCTCGACGAGGCCGCCCGCAAGGCCGAGCTCGCCACGTGGGAGGCGCTCAGCGCGCGCGCCAAGGCGCTGGGCATCGACGAGGGCCAGAAGGATCCGGTGCTCGATGAGGCCTTGATGATCGCGCACGACCTGTTCACAGGCTGATGGCAACAGCGTGAGGCGAGGCTCAGCAGGGCTGGATATGCGCCGCCCGCCGCTGCCAAGACGCCAGCGGTCGGGCGCGAGGGCGGGCCCTGCGACCGCTCGCCTGAAGCGCCGCCCGCGGTGAGTTTTCCCCGGCGGCGGCGCGGTCAGTAGACGGTCGCGCGCCCACGTTGTAGAAATGCGCCACACCCATCATGGAGGCTGAGACCATGAAGACCGACACCCTCAAGCTCAGCTGGCTGCTTGCCGCCAGCTTCTCCCTGCTCGCCGTTGGCTGCGAGCTCGACACCAAGGACAGCGGCGGCGAAGAGTCCGACGCGGACGCCGACGCCGACGCCGATGCCGACGCCGACGCCGACGGCGGCGCGGACGGTGCCGATGGTGCCGATGGCGCCGATGGCGCGGATGGTGCCGATGGCGCCGATGGTTCGGATGGCGCCGACGGCGGCGGCGGCGGCGACATGGGCGGCCTCTTCTCGATCCGCATCGACGGGCTCGACGGCGGCGACACCCTCTGCCTCTCGACCTTCAACGTGGCCGGCGCCGCCAGCTCCTGCGACGGCTGCGACTTCGCCTTCGACATCACCTACACCGAAGACTTCGACGAGTGCTACGGTGGCGGCATCATCGAGCCCCTGCAGGACATCCGTGTGACCACCGGTCACGCGTATGACTACTTCGCGGGCTACCCCGACTACGTGACCTACGACGGCACCGACTACGACGGTCTCGTGGTGTACTACGCCGGCTACGGCACCTACACCCAGGGCGTCGCCTTCAAGGTCGACTCGAGCTGGTACTACTCGGGCGGCTTCGGCTTCGGCGACCCCGCGGTCTACGACTACGTCACCTACGCGTACAACACCGTGTACTAAGCCTACCCGGCGTTCGTTCGCGCGGCCGTGTCCGGTCTCCGGGCGCGGCCGTCGCCTCTTTTGCCCCCGCGGCGCCGACCGCCCGGGCGCGTCTGCCCGCTGGCCCCGCGCGGTCAGGGCGGCAGGCGCCGCTCCCGGGCGGTGCTCTGCCCGCCGCTGAGGGAGGCCGCTGATGTTGTGCCTGCTCTTGCTGTGGGTCGCCGCCCTCGCGGCCCCCGCGCGCGCGCCCCGCCTGCCCGGCCTGCAGCGCGCGCTCATCGACGTGGCCAGCGAGCGCCCGCGGGTCGCCCTCGACGCGCTTGAGCCGCTCCTGCCCGATCACCCCGACAACGGCCGGCTGCGCGCGGTCGCGGGCTTGGCCTACGCCCAGCTCGGAGACGGGCCCCGGGCGCTCGAGCTGCTTGAGGGCGCTGACCCCACCGCCCTCCCACAGCTGCAAGCGGTGCTGATCGGCGACGCGCTGCGGCTCAGCGGGGACCCCGAGGCCGCCCAAGCGGCCCGCTGGGCGGCCATCGCCGGCGCGGTCGACGACCGCCGGCTGTCGTGGATGGCGGCCCGCGGGGCCATCGACTGCCTCGAGGCCGATGACCTCGGCTGCGCCATCGCCTTCGTGCGCCTTGGGCAGTCGGTCTTCCCCGACTCGGGCGCGCTGTTCGGGCTCGAGGCCGAGGTGCTGATCCGCCAGGGTGCGCTGGAAGAGGCCGAGGCCTGCGTGCGCCTCGCCGAGCGGGACCGGCGCCGCTCGGGCCACCGGGCGGTCGCCCAGGTCGAGCTGCTGCTGGCCCAGGGCGCGGCGCTCGAGGCCGCGACCCTCGCCGACGCGCTGAACAAAGAGGTGGTCGCGGATCCGCGCCTCGCCGCGGTCCGCGCCCGGGCGTGGCGCGCCGCAGGAGACCCCGGGCGGGCCCTGTCGGTGGTCCGCCACCTGAGCTGGACCCGCGCCGGCGCCGTGGTCCACCCGGACCTGCGCCTCGAAGAGGTGCTGGCCCTCGTCGCTTTGGGCGAGCAGGCCGAGGCCGAGGCCCGCGCCGCCGATCTGATGGCCGAGCTGCCGGCCCACCGGATCACCGCCCGCGCCGCCGCGGCGGTCGGCGCCCCCTGGGGTTGACCGGCCGGACCCCGCGGAGCGGTCGGGCGCGCCGCGCGGGCGGTCTGGGCGATAGGCGCGCGCGGACCACGCCTCCGCCCTGCCCGCGGCCCCGGAGCCTCCGATGCCCCTCTCCGCGCCCTCCACTGTCGTCATCGCCAACCCCGCCGCTGCTGGCGGGCGCGTGGGCCGCGCGTGGGACGAGCTCACCGCCCAGGTCCGCGCCGCGCTCGGCCCCGAGACCCGCCTGCTGCGCACCGAGGGGCCGCTGCACGCCGCCAGCCTCGCCCGCGAGGCGGTGGTCGGCGGCGCCGAGACCGTCTGCTCGATGGGGGGCGACGGCACCCACAGCGAGGTGGTCAACGGCATCATGGCCGCCGCTCCGCCGCCGGGCGCGGTCCAGCTCGGCGTGCTCCCCGCCGGCACGGGCGGCGACTTCCGCCGCATCCTGCAGAGCGGCGAGACCTTCGACAGCGCGCTGCGCAGCCTGCGCAGCGCCACGGCCCGGCCGATCGACGTCGGCGCGGTGTCTTGGCGGGCGGACGACGGGTCCGAGGGCCAGGGCTGGTTCCTCAACGTCGCCAGCTTCGGGATCGGCGGCCTGGTCGACCGCTTGGTCAACGCGTCAAGCAAGCGGCTGCCCGGCGGCGTGGCCTTCTACACCGCGACCCTGCGGGCGCTGTGGCGCTACCGGCCGGCGATGGTCCGCCTCACGCTCGACGGCCGCACGCTCGACCCGGTGCCGGTGACCAACGTGCTGGTCTGCAACAGCCGCTTCGCCGGGGGCGGCATGCTGTTCGCCCCCGAGGCGGCGCTCGACGATGGCCTCTTTGACGTCGTGATCATGCGCCACAAGAGCGCTGTCCACACCGTCTCGCTCTCGGGCGCCATCTACAAGGGGGCCCACCTGTCTGACGCCTCGGTCGAGCTGCACCGGGCCGCCGAGGTGCGGGCCGAGACCGTGACCGAGGACCCCGCCTGGATGGACATCGACGGCGAGGCGCCGGGCACGCTGCCGGCGCGGCTGGTCGTCTGCCCGGGCGCCATCCGCCTGCTCGACGCCCGCCCCGACGTGTTCGCGGCGACCTTGCGCCGCAGCTGAGCGGCGCCGCGCTCCTCTCCCGCTGATGGGCCCCGCGCCCAGGAGGCCCCCATGGCCGCCCTCCCCCACGACCCGCCGCCCGTCGCCCTCATCACCGGCTGCACCTCGGGCATCGGCCTCGCCGCCGCCGAGGACCTCGCCGGCAAGGTCCAGCGCCTCGTGCTCGTCGGCCGCAGCCGCGAGAAGCTCGACCAGCTCGCCGCGCGGCTCGCGGGCCGGGGCGCGCAGCTCGAGGTCATCGTCGGCGAGCTCGGCGAGCGGGCGGCGGTCCGCGGGGTGGCCGAGGCCTTCCTCGCGGCGCACGACCGGCTCGACCTGCTCGTGAACAACGCCGGGGTCTACAACCAAGAGCGCAAGCTCACCGCGGATGGGGTCGAAGAGACCTTCGCGGTCAACCACCTCGGCTACTTCGACCTGACCCTGCGCCTGCTGCCGGCCCTGCGCGCGGCGGGGGCGGCGCGCCCGCCCGCCCGCGTGGTCAACGTCTCCAGCGACGCCCACAAGGCCGGCACGATGGCCTGGGATGACCTCGAGCGGGCCGGCGCCTACGCCCAGGGCTGGCCGAGCTACGGCCAGAGCAAGCTCGCCAACATCCTGTTCACCCGCGAGCTGGCCCGCCGGCTCGGGTCGGCCCCCATCGTGACCCACGCCCTGCACCCGGGCTTCGTCAACACGGGGTTCGCGCGGAACAACGGCTGGCTCGGCAACTTCATCATGAACATCAGCCGGCCCTTCCAGCGCAGCCCGGCCGACGCCGCCAAGACGATCAGCTACTTGGGCTTCGACCCGCTGCCGGCCCAGAGCTCGGGGGGCTACTGGTACAAAGAGCGCCCGAGCCGGCCGACCGCCGCGGCCCAGGACCCGGCCGCCGCCGCGCGCCTGTGGGCGCTCTCGCTCGAGCGCTGCGGCTTCGCCAGCGACCCGCTCCCGGCCTGAGCGCCGTGCGGCGGCGGCTCCGCGATCTGCGGGGCGCGCCGCCGCGTACCTGCGGCATGACCCACCCTCCCTTCGCCCGACCCGCGCCGCTCCTCGTGCTCCTCTCGCTCGGCGCCTGCGCCCGCGGGCCGCTGCGCCCGACCGGCGATCCCCCGGGCGAGACCGGCGCCGCGCCCGCGCCGCTGCCGCACCACTACGTCGTCGTGGGCGGCGTGGTGGTGGGTGAGGGGCGGGTCGAGGTCGAGGTGGCCGCGGGCCAGGTGCGCGCCCTGCT
Organism: Pseudomonadota bacterium; assembly: GCA_046051725.1. GTDB lineage: Bacteria > Myxococcota_A > UBA796 > UBA796 > UBA2385 > JAEUKK01. Next base: position 12,983 of record JBJONS010000471.1, read on the forward strand.
GCCGCCGGGTGAGGTCGACCCGGCCCTGCCGGTCGTCGACGCCGCCGGGCGGTGGATCGCGCCGGGGATCATCGACAGCCACGTGCACCTCGCCTACCTGCCCGAAGGAGAGGCCCTGGCGGCGGGCGGCGTGGCCGGGGCGGTCGACCTCGCGGCCCCGGTCAGCGCTTTTGGCGTCGAGGAGCCCCTCCTGGTCGCGCGGACCGGGCCGATGGTCACCGCGGTCGGCGGCTACCCGACCCGGTCGTGGGGCGCGGGCGGCTACGGCCTCGAGGTGAGCGGGGCGGGCGAGGCGGCGGCGGCGGTCGCGTCCCTGGCCGACCAGGGCGCCGCCCTCATCAAGGTGCCGCTCGGCGGCAGCCCGGCGCTGGGCCCCGGTGAGCTCGACGCGGTGGTCGCGGCCGCCCACGCCCGCGGGCTGCAGGTGGTCGCGCACGCGCTCGGCGAGGCCGAGCTGCGGGCCGCCGCCGCGGCCGGGGTGGACCTGCTCGCCCACACCCCGACCGGCCCGCTGTCGGCCGAGGCGACCCGGCTCTGGGCGGGGCGGGGCCTCATCTCGACGCTGTCGGCCTTCGGCGGCGGCGAGAACCTCGCGGCCCTGCGCGCGGCGGGCGCCGAGGTGCTGTATGGCACCGACTTCGGCAACACCCGCGCCCGGGGCGTGAGCGCGGCCGAGCTGCAGGCCCTCGTCGACGCCGGCCTGGACGGCGCGGCGATCCTGCAGGCGGCGACCACCGGCCCGGCCGCCCGCTTCGGCTTCCCGACCCTGGGCGCGGTCGCGCCGGGCGCGCGGGCCCACCTGCTCGTGCTGGACGCCGATCCGCTGCTCGACCCGCTGACGCTCAGCCGGCCGGTCGACGTGCTGCGGCCCTGAGCGGGGGCGCCCCCCGGGCCCGCGCCGGCCACGGGCCAAGCGGACCTCCGCTTGCGGAGGAACTGACCGTTTGGTAAAGTAATCCATGGCCCGCCCCAGCAAACGCCAGCAGCTCCTCGCCGCCGCCGCCGCCCTGGTCCGGCGCGACGGCGCCGCCGCGCTCACGCTCGACGCGGTCGCCGCCGAGGCCGGGCTCAGCAAGGCCGGCGTCGTCTACCACTTCGGCGGGGTCGAACCGCTGGTGGCTGCGCTGCTGTACGACGTGCTGCAGCGCTTTGACGAGCGGGTGTCTGCCCGGCTGCCCGACGAGCCCGAGGTCGGGGCCTACGCCCGCGCCTACCTCGCCGCCAGCGCCGAAGAGGCGCCCGACCGGGCCCACGCCGCCGAGCAGCACCTGATGGTCGGCCTGCTGCCGGCGGTGGCCGGCGGTCCGGCGGGCCTCGCCCCGCTGCGCGAGCGGGCGGCCGAGTGGTCCCGCGCGATCAGCGCCGATGGGCTCGATCCGGTCGACGCGACCCTGCTCCGCCTCGCGACCGACGGCCTGTGGTTCGCCGACCTGCTCGGGCTCGCCCCGCCCGCCGGGCCGCTGCGGGCGGCGGTGCTGGCCCGCCTCGACGCCCTCAGCCGCGCCCCGCCGGCGGGCGCCGACGCCGCCCCGTCCTCGACCGCCCCGTCCTCGACCGCCCGCACCCCGCCGCCCCGAGCTGAACCATGAGCGCCCCTCCTCCGCACGCCGCCGAGGCCGTCGCGGCCGCCTTGCCCTCCTCCCTCGGCGCCGCGGCGCCCGGGGGCTGGCGGGCCCGCCTCCGCCCCTTCGCCTGGGCCAGCGTGGTGCTCAGCTTTCCCATCTGGGGCGCGGCCTTCCTGGTCGTGCCCTTCCTGCCGCTGGGCGTGGGCGAGAAGGCAGCGCTGGCCGGCGCCTGCATCGCGGCCGGCGAGGTCATGTTCTGGAGCGCGGGCGTCGTGCTCGGCGCCGACCTGATGGCCCGGATCAAGTCCCGGCTGCCGACGCTGCCGACGCTGCCCCGCTGGCGGCGCGCCCCCCGCGGCGAGGGCTGAGGCGCTGAACCGACCGACGGGGGCCGATCGACGGGCTGCCCCCGGCCGGCGCTCTGGGCCCTGGCCTGGCGCCGCGCCGCGCCGCGGTTCCGGCGGCCCCACGCGCTTGTCACGACCGGGCGCAGCCTGTACCCTCCGCCCAATCGGAGAGGGGGGGAGCGGAGATGGGCGCCATCAGCGATGACCTCGCCGAGCTTGATCGCGAAAACGCGGATGGCGCCGGCCCGGGTTCGGGCGGCCCCGAGGCCCCCGACGAGCGCCTCGAGCGGGCCCTCGGCCACACCGAGCCCGGCCGCGCCGCGAACGGCGCCTTGCGCGCGCTCGCCCGGGCGGCCCGCAGCTTCCTCGTCTACGACGCCCACAACGAGGCGATCAAGACCTTCCTCGGCGAGTACCGGGCCTGCATCGACCGCGCGGTGGCCTTTGGCCCGCTGGACCTCGAGGTGCGGCCCTTTGAGCTGCTGCGCGACGGCGAGGTCGTCTACGTCGAGCGCGACCGCGACCGCTCGCTGGCCTTCCGCCTGTTCCGCGACGGGGTGCGGCGGCTGTGCCTGCAGCCGGGGGTCGAGTGGCCCGAGCTGCTGCGCCTGCTCGAGATCTTGAGCATCCGCTACACCGGCGTGCGGCAGTACGAGGACGACACGGTCACCCTGCTGTGGAAGGCGGGCTTTCGCGGCATCTCGCTCAGCGCGGTCGAGGGCTTCGTGCTCGCCGACGATGACGACGGCGAGGGCGCTCCGGGAGGCGACGGCGGCGGGGCGGCGGCGGCCGAGCTGCGGCGCGCTGGCCCGGCGGTCGAGGTGCCCGCCGACTGGGACCGGCCCTCGCCGACCCACGCCGAGGGCGACCCGGCGGCCCTGCGCCGCCGCACGATCAAGCCCGCGGTGCTGGCCGCGCTGCGCGACGAGGTCGCCAGCACCCACGCCGCCCACCTCGCCGTGCGCCTCTGCCGCGAGCTGCTCGAGCTGGTCGCCGATCCCACCGATCCCACCCGGCTGTCCGACGTGGCGGGCCTGCTCGACGAGGTGCGGGGCATGCTGCTCGCCGACGGCCAGCTCGGCGCCCTGCTCGAGCTGACCGAGGCGGTGGCCGCGCTCACCGCGGCGGGCGGGGACGAGGCCGAGGCCGCGGCCCGGGAGCTGGCCCGCTTCGGTGATCTGAGCGCCTGGCGCAAGATCTTGCGGAGTTTTGAGCGCCACGAGGGGGCCCTGCCGCCCGAGCTGTTCAGCCTCGCGGCCCGGGTGGGCGGCGACCCGCTGCCGCTCTTCCTCGGCTTGGCGGACGAGGCCCAGAGCCGGGGCGTGCGCGAGGCGGTCGGCGCCCTCATCGGCTGGCGGCTGACCCGCAGCGGCGGGGGCCTGCTCGAGGCGGCGGCGGGGGCGCCCGACCCGGTGGCGGCCGAGCTGCTGCGCCAGGCCCGCGGTGTGCGCCCGGCCCAAGCGCCCGGGCTCGCCCTCGCGCTTGTGGATCGCGATCACACCGAGCTGCAGGGCCTCGTGCGCGAGGTGCTCTCGGCGATGCCCAGCGAGCAGCTGCACAAGGCCAGCGTGCTGCGGTGGCTGCGCAGCCCGGACCGCCAGACCCGCCTGCTCGCGCTCAACCGCGTCGAGAAGGTCGTCGATAAGGGTGATCTCGACACGCTCGTCGCCTGGATCGAGGGGCTGCCCCGGGGCTCGCGGGCCGAGGCGATGGCCGCGGGCGAGGCGCTGGTCCGCCTCGACCCCGACCGCGCGCTTGAGGTGCTGGTGGGCTGGGTCCGCCCGCGCCAGCTCTGGGACCGGGTGGTCAGCGCGGCCACCGAGCCGGTCGAGCCCTGGGCGGGCGTCGCCGGCCTCGCCAAGATGGACGGCGAGTACGCTGCTTCGGCGATTCGGGGCCTGCAGGCCCGGGCCGAGCCCGAGCTGGCCGCCCTCTGCGCCCGCGCGCTGGCCGGGCGGGCCGAGGCGCCCGGGGCCGGGCCGCTGGCCGAGGGCGCCGCGGTGCACCACGCCGGCCTGTTCAAGCACGCCGGGCGGCTGGTCCTCAGCCCGCAGATGCTCTGCTTTGAGCCCGAGGGCGGCCGCTGGCGGGGGGCCAAGGCCCTCGACCTGCCGGTGCAGCGCCTGCGCAGCAGCGTCGCCCACGAGGCCGAGGGCACGCTGACCGTCGACGTCGACGGCGAGCTGCACCGCTTCTCGGGGCCGGGCGCCGCCGCCGCCGCCGCGCCCTTGGCCGCGCTCCTCCGGGCCCGACAGGCCGGGGCGCGGGCCCCGCGCTGACCTCCCCTGTTCTCCGCGCCGCGGTTGGAGCTCAAGATGGGCGATCTGGACGACAAGGTCACCGAGGGGGAGGCGCTCGACGCCAGCGCGGCGCAGCTCGGCAAGGCGCTGGAGCGGGCCCGCCTCGGCGAGGACAAGGACCTCGCCGTGCGGGTGCGCGAGGCCGGCGAGCGCTTCGTTCGGCACCTTTTTGGCGCCCTGCGCATGGTGCGGCTGCACGACCTCGAGAACGCGGCCTTTGACCGGCCGTTGGCCGAGCTGCAGACCAGCGTCGGCGAGCTGCAGGGCCTGCTCGGGCCGGTGCACCTCGTGGTGGTCGAGGGGCAGGTCTACATCAACGACGTGCGCGTGCGCCTCGACGAGCGCCAGGACCTGGGCGGCGCGCTGGGCCGCGAGCTCGGCCGCCACGATCTCGGCGGCATGAGCTGGCACGACCTGCCCGAGCTGGCCGGGCTGCGGGCCTTCATCGCCGCCTTCGCCGCCGATCCCGACCCGGACCGCCCCCGGCCGGCCCTCAAAGACCGGCTGCGGGCGGCCGGCCTCGACTCCATCGATCTGGTGGGCCCTTTCCGCTTCCGGGTCAGCGGCGAAGAGGTGGTGGAGCGCTCCGCCGCCGACGAGGGCCGCAGCCGGGACCGGGCCGCCACCCTGGTCGACGCCACGATGGGCGCGCTGGGCGGCGAGCGCATGCCCAACCCCCTGCCGCTGCGCCGGGCGGTGACCGAGCTGCTCGAAGGTGACGGCGCCGCCGACGCGCTGACCGAGGCGCCTGCCCACAGCACGCCGTACAGCCGGCACGTGCTGCGGGTCAGCGTGCTGGCCCTGCTCATCGGCAAAGAGCTCGAGCTCGGCGACGAGGCGCTCCAAGACCTCGGCGTCTCGGCGATGTTTCACGACGTCGGCTACGCGGCGCGCGAGGGGGCGGTGGCCGCCGGTCCCAAGGGCCCCGCCGAGGCCGGCTACGCCCCGCCTTTTGAGCGCCACGGCAGCGCCGGCGCGCGGATCTTGCTGCGGCAGCGCGGTTTTCACGAGTCGAAGATCCTCCGCGCGCTCGCCGCCCTGCACCACACCCGCCGTTTTGATGACCCCGGGGGTCGGCCCTCGCTCTTTGGGCGCATCCTGGCGGTCTGCGAGGGCTACGAGGCGCTGACGGCCCTGGGGCCCCGGCTCCGCAGCCCGCCGCGGGCGCTGGCCGCGCTGCAGGCCGAGGCCGGCGGCCGCTACGACCCGGTGGTGGTCCAGGCCCTGATCAACGCGCTGGGGCGCTATCCGCCGAGCACGCTGCTGCGGTTGGACGACGGGCGCCTCGTCGAGGTCGTGCGCGCGCCGGGGGAGCCCGCGACCTGGGGGACGCCGGTCTGCCGGGTGCTGCGCGAGGCCGACGGCCGGGCCCCGGCGGCGCCGGCCCCGCTGGTCGACCTCTCGCTGGACCCGGCCCAGATCATCGGGGTGGTCGAGCCGCGGTCCGGGCCCTGAGCGGCGGGCGCCGATAGCCGCCGGTCAGGAGCCGCCGTGCGCCGTCCCTCCCCCGCGCAGTCCCCCGCGCAGTCCCCCGCGCAGTCCCCCGTGCTGTCCCCCCGGCTCCGCCCCTGGGCTGCGCTGCTGCTGGCCTTGCCCGCCTGCGCCGATCCGGCCGATCCCTGCGCGCCGATGTGCGCGGCGGCGGCCTCGGCCTACGGCGCCTGCCTCGACCCCGACGGCGAAGGGGCAGAGGCGCCCGAGTGGGAGGCCGCTGGCTATGCCGACCGGCAGGACTTTCTGGACGCCTGCGACACCTGGTCCTGGGAGCAGCGCCTGATCGCCGACGAAGAGGGCGCGCCCGAGCGGGTCGACGCCGCCTGCGCCCAGCGGGAGGACGCCCTGCGGACCGCCGCGGACCCCTGCGCCGCGTTTTCGGGCATGGAGTGGAGCGCGCCCCTGCGCTGACCCCTGCGCTGACCCCCTGCGCTGACCCCCTGTCGAGGACAGTCTGCAGGACGTTATTGTGGGGGTGGCTCGGCCGTGGGCCGGGCCGCGCGCCGGGGCAGGACCCGCTGCACGCCGCCCCAGGGCATCGCCGCGGTCGGCAGGGCCGGCGGGGACGGCGGCGAGACCGGCGCGGCGTGGGGCTGCGGCTGCCCGCCGAGGTGCCGGGCCAGCGCGCCGACCGCCCGCGTCGCCCCGTCCACGTCGGGGGTCGGGTCGGCGGGGTTGTAGAGGCGGAAGTCCTCGCCCCAGGTCCACGGGGCGAAGGGCGAGACCCCCGAGCGGGTGAGCTCGATCAAAAAGGCCTTGGTGCCGTAGGTCGCGTAGAGGTGGTCGAGCTCCATGCCGCAGCCGCGGAAGAAGAAGGCCCAGTGGCTGAGCTGCTGGGTGCGGTAGGGGCGGCCGGTCTGGGCGTGCTCCATCAGGTGGCCCAGCGCGACGAGCTCGGCGCGGTCGGGCGGGCGCTCCCAGTGGCCGGCCCAGGGCGTGTAGATGTAGCCGCCGAAGGTGTGCAGGCTGAGCGCCACGTCGAAGCGCTCGGCGGCGGCCAGGGCGTCGAGGGCCTGCGACTCGGGCTGGCTGAGCGGCGCCGGCGAGGTGCTGTAGCGGTCGGGGATGAGGTGGCGCCAGACCGCGCGGCTGTCGCGGTGCACGGTGTAGTCGCGGTTGAGGTCGACCCCGGCCGCGTTGGTGCGGCGGTAGCGGTCGCGCCCCTCGAGCAGGTCGCCCTCGACCACCCGCCGGCCGTCGACGTTGAGCACCGGGATGAAGGTCAGCTCGACCCCGGGCACCGGCCGGTGGGCGCAGGCGAGCAGGGCCTCGACCACCACCTCGGTGCCGACCCACTCCAGCGGGTGGATCGCGCCGAAGACCAGCATCTTCCTGGGCGGTGGCGCGCCGGGGACCACCATCGGGTCGGCGCAGCGGAAGCCCCAGATCGGGGCGCCGCGCACGCTGCGGCCGACAAGCAGCGGCTCGACCCGGCCGGGCATCGCCGCGACCACCGGCGCGAGCTCGGCGTGCAGCTCGTCGAGGAAGCGGTAGCCCGCCTCGGGGTGGGGCTCGGGCTGCAGGCCGGCGGCCCAGGAGAGGTAGGCCGCGCGGGCCGGCTGGGCGGGCGGGGCGGCGATCACCGCGAGCATGGCGTCTGGATCGCTGTCTTCGCCGCCGGGCGCGTCCGCCTGGGGGGCAGCGTCGGGGGCCCCGGCGGGCGGCGGCGCGGCGAGGGCGGCGGGCGGGAGCAGCAGGAGCAGGAGCAGGGGGAGTCGCGGCATGGGCCCAGGCTACCGCGGGCGGTGGGGGGAGGCGCGGCGGCGCGCCCCGCCGCGGCGACGCCCCGCGGCCGCCACCGGAACGTCACGGAGAGCGCGCCGCTGGCGCATGTTCTGGTGCAGGCTGACGGCAGCGGGCCGCGGCGATAGGCTCGCGGCCCGGCGGTCCTCCGCCTGACGTCCCGCACCGACCTGGAGCCCCTCATGCGCCGCCTCCTCCTGCTCAGCCTGCTGCTCGCCGCCTGTGAACCCGAGGACAAGGCGGACACCGCCGGCGGCGCGGACGGGGCCGATGGCGCGGACGGGGCGGACGGGGCCGATGGCGCGGACGGGGCCGATGGCGCGGACGGCGCCGATGGCGCGGACGGCAGCGACGGTGACACCGGCTGCGAAGAGCTCGCCTGGTACGCCGACGCCGACGGCGACAGCTTCGGGGCCGGCGCGGTGGTGATGGCCTGCGAGGCCCCCGAGGGCCACGTGGCCGCCGACGGGGACTGCGACGACTCAGACCCCGCCTTCAACCCCGGCGCCGCCGAGGACGACTGCGCCGACCCGAACGACTACAACTGCGACGGCAGCGTGGGCTTCGCCGACGCCGACAGCGACGGCGTCGCGGCCTGCGAGGACTGCGACGACGCCGACAACACCGCCGCGCCGGGCAATGACGAGCTCTGCGGCGACGCGGTCGACAACGACTGCGACGGTGACGTGGACGAGGCCGACGCGGTCGACGCCCGGACCTACTTCGCCGACCTCGACGAGGACGGCTTCGGCGACGCCGCCACCTCGACCTCGGCCTGCGCCCTGCCCGAGGGCTTCGTCGAGGACGACACCGACTGCGACGACACGGCGGGGGGCGTCAACCCCGGCGCGGACGAGGTCTGCGACGGCGTCGACAACGACTGCGACGGCGACGCCGATGGCGACGCCGCGGACCGCCGCAGCTTCTTCCTCGACGTCGACGGCGACGGCTTCGGCGGCGACGGCACCGCGCTGGCCTGCGCCCTGAGCGCGGGCCTCGTCGAGAACAGCGACGACTGCGATGATGGTGCCATCGCGATCAACCCCACCGCCGCCGAGGTCTGCGACGGCGTCGACAACGACTGCGACGGCCAGATGGACGACAGCGACGCGGGTCTGGTCGGCGGCGCGATGTACTACATCGACGCCGACACCGACACCTTCGGGGCCGGGCCGGGCCGGCGCCAGTGCGCCGCCGGCGGCAGCTACACCGCCAGCGTGGCCGGCGACTGCGACGACAGCCGGGCCGGCGTCTCGCCGGGCGCGGCCGAGGCCTGCGACGCGGCCAACGTCGACGAGGACTGCGACGGCCAGGCCGATGACCTCGACAGCGCGGCCTCGGGCAAGCTGGACTTCTTCGCCGACGGCGACGGCGACGGCTTTGGCGCCGGGCCGGCGGCCTTGGCCTGTGACCCGAGCCCGGCGCGGCCCGCCGCGGTGGCCGGGGACTGCGACGACAGCGCGGTGGGCGTCAACCCCGGCGCGGCCGAGGTCTGCGACGCGGCCGACCTCGACGAGGACTGCGACGGCTTCGCCGACGACCTCGACGCCAGCGTGTCGGTGGCCAGCCAGCGGCTCTACTACGCCGACGCCGACAACGATCTCTACGGCGACGACGCCACCGCGGTGCGGGCCTGCGACGCGCCGCTGAGCCACCCCTGGACCAGCGGCGGCGACTGCGACGCCACCGACCCCGCGATCAACCCCGAGGGCACCGAGACCGCCGGCGACGGCATCGACCAGGACTGCGACGGCTTCGACCTCGACAGCGTGGACTACGGCCACACCCAGTTCCCCTGCAGCCTGAGCCTGCTGCCGGGCGCCACCGACATGGTCTATGGCTGGGTCTACCAGGCCGGCGTGACCCCGGGCGTGGGCCAGGGCCCCGGCGTGGTGGCCGAGCTGGGCGTCGGGCCGGTGGGGGTCGCGCCCGCCGACGCGGCCTGGACCTGGGTCGCCGGCACCTACAACACCGACACCCTCGGCCTCAGCGGCCTCGACAATGACGAGTACATGGGCACCCTGACCGCGCCGACCGCGCCTGGGTCCTACAGCTACGCCTGGCGCTTCTCGGCCGACGGCGGCCGCAGCTGGCTCTACGCCGACCTCGGCGGCACCTGCGGCGGCGGCGGCTCGGCGGATGGCTTCGGCGGGCCCGCCGCGCTGACCGTCACCGACACCGACGTCGACGGCGACGGCGTGACCGCGGTGGCCTACGGCGGCGCCGACTGCAACGACGCCGACATCCTGATCTACCCAGGGGCCACCGAGCGCAACAACGGCCTCGACGACGACTGCGACACCCGGGTCGACGAGCTCGCGGTCAGCCAGCTCGTCGCCGGTGACCTCGTGATCACCGAGGTGCTCTTCGACAGCACTGCGGTGATCGACGCTTTTGGCGAGTGGATCGAGCTGTACAACACCACCGGCCGGCTCCTCGAGCTCGACGGCCTGGTCATCCAGTCGCCGGGCAGCGGCACGCTGACCTACACCCTCAGCGGCGGGCGGCTGCTCGCCGCCAACGACTGGCTGGTGCTGGGCAAGTCGGCCGACACGGCGGTGAACGGCGGCGCGCCGGTCGACGCGGCCTGGGGCACCGGCGACACGGTGATGAACCTGAGCAACACCTCGGACACCATCAACGTGCAGACCGCCGTCTCTGGGGGCATTGTCATCGACACCATCACCTATGCGACCTCGGGCGCCTGGCCGTCGCGGATCTCGGGCAAGAGCATCGAGCTGCGCGACGCCTCGCGCACCGCGCTGGCCAACGACAGCGGGGCGTCCTGGGTGATCGCCGCGACCACCTACGGGTTGGGTGACTTCGGCACGCCCGGCGCGGCCACCGGCCGGTGAGCGCGCCCGCCCGGCGCCCCCTGCGCCCGCTGAGCCGGCTCGCGCTGCTGCTCGGCGCGCTGAGCCTGCTCGCCTGCGTCCACCCGGGCGCGGGCACGCGGCGCATGGACCGCGTCGAGGACAAGATCGACCGGCTGCTGGCCGGGCAGGACCGCCAGCAGGCCGCCCTCGACGAGCTGCTCGGCCTCGCCCGCGCCCAGGGCAGCGGCGAGCTGACGCTGTTCTTCCCCTGGGCCAGCAGCGCGCTCAGCGCCCAAGAGCGCGACCGGCTGGTCGGTTTCGCCGATCACCTCGCCCGCGAGGCCCACGGACGCCCGGTGCTGCTGGTCAGCGTCGGCACCGCCACCGACTGGCGCTCGCCGGGCTGGAACGGGCCGCTCAGCCGGCGCCGGGCCGAGGCGCCCCGCGCGGTGCTCAGCCAGCACCTCGTGCACGTGCCCCACCGCTGGGTCAAGGTGCTGGCCCGCGGGGCCGAGGGGGCGCCGGTCGGCGCGCGGGGCAAGACCTACCGCAACGCCCGTGTCATCGCTGTTTTCGATGAGCGCGCGCTGGATGGTCTGCTCAACAGCGCCCCGCCCGCCGAGGCGCTCAACGGGCCGTGATGCGCTCGACGGGCGTGAAGCTGAACGTGGCCTCGGCGACGTCCTCGCTGTCGACGACGCCGACCGCGATGGTGCCGCTGATCTCGGTGTCGCGCTCGCCGGCGGCGGGGTCGTAGTCGCAGACGCCGATGAACAGCGAGAAGCTCTCGCCGGCGGCCACCGCGCCGATGGTCGCCGGCGCGCTGTCGAAGCCGGGCAGGCAGAGGTGGGCGAAGTCAAAGGTGACCAGCTCGACCTCGACCTCGGCGTCGCCGGTGTTCTCGATGAGGAGCTGCTGGGGGTCGTAGCCGCCCTCGGGCTGGTCTTGCTGGAAGTCGACCTCGCCCCAGGCGATCTCGGCCGGAGAGAGCGAGAGGGTCGACTTGGCCCCGCAGCCGCTGAGCCCCGCGCCCAGCGCCGCGCTCAGCCCCAGCCGCAGGCCGCCCAGGTGGAGAGCACGGCGGCGGGACCCGCCGGCGGTTGGCCGGGGGCCACCTTGTCGAGAAAGAGCGCCTCGAGGGTACATCGGTACAAGACCTCGGACCGGTCACGCAGGAGGTCCTCCCAGGTGAGCCGGCGGTCGTGGCGCCGCAGCCGCTGGAGCTCGAGCCAGAGGCGCCGGTGGACGAGCTGCCGCGCCGGGGCGGCGGGCAGCGGCAGGGAGAGGTTGAGGCGCGGGGCCGCCGCGGTGTGCATGACCCGGCCGACGACCGCCGGGCACCGGGGGACGCCGCGCACCCGCCCGCGGGGCAAGCAGACCGGGTGCACCGGCAACAGCGGCCGCAGCAGGGCGGTCTCGCCGTCGTGCGCGTCGACCGCCCAGAGCAGGGCCGGGGCGCGCAGCACGGCCAGGGCGGCGCCGCGCACCGACAGCGGCGGCACCGGCTCGCTGCGCAGGGCCCGGCCGAGCGGGCGGATCGCCGGCGGGATCATCGGCGTGGTGCCCATCACCCCCGCCGCGAGCAGGCGGGCGCCGTCGGGCGGGGCGAGCAGGGCGAAGGGGCCGAGCACGCGCTCAGGCGCGAGCATGCCCATGCTGGGCAGCCAGTTCTCGCTGAGGTCGGCGAGCACGGCGTCGTCGATCTCGGCGGGGGCCACGTGCAAGGGCCGCGGGTCGTGCCGCAGGGGCAGGTCGAGCTCGAGCGCGTGGGCGGCGGCCGCGGTCGCCCCCCAGGGGGCCTGGCCCCGCAGCACCGCCCGGTAGGCGGCGCGGAACTGCTCATCCCAGGCGCGCACCTCGGCGTCGCTGAGCACCGGGCGCAGGGCGTGGCGCTGGTAGTCGGCCGGCCGCGCCGGGTCGTCGAGGCCCTCGTCTTGGGCCCAGGGGTCGCCGATCCCGCGGTCGACCGGCCAGGTGTGCTCGGCGTCGCGGTCGACCTCGATGTGGGCGTGCAGCCGGGTCACCGCTCGCCCCGGACCTCGCGGGCCTCGAGCAGATCGACGCCCTCGGCAGCCTCGCGGTGCAGGCGGCGGATCTTCTCGTGCAGCTCGACCGGGGCCTCGACCCGCAGGTCGGGGCCGAAGCTGAGCACCCAGCTCACCAGCTCGGGCTGGACCGCCACGCGCATGCTCAGGCGCACGCTGCCGTCGCGCAGGCTGCTGAGCTCTTGGCTGCGGTGCCAGATGCGCTCGCGGACATACGGCGCGACCCGGCGGTGGAAGCGCAAGATCACGTCGACCGGCTCGCCGTTCATGATGCCGAAGGCGTCGGCGTACTGGGCCTCGGGGTCGTACTCTTCGGGGTACTCGAAGTGCTCGCGCTTGTTCGCCGAGAAGTGCCGGAAGCGGTCGAGCGCGAAGGTCTTGATCTGGTTGTTGGCCTCGACGTCGCGGGCGAAGAGGTAGAGCGACTGCTTGTAGACCACCAGCGAGAGGGGGTGGAGCCGGTACTCTTTGGTCGGGCCGTTGACCCGCGCGTAGTGGGCCGTCGCCACGTGCTCGTTGATGACCGCGGTCAGCACCTCTTCGAGCACGTCGTTGTCGCGCGAGTGGTCTTTGCGGTGCTCGGGCAGGGCGACCAGCTTGCGGTCGAGGTGCCGCACCCGGTCGGTGCCGCGGTGGGTGAAGGTGCTGAGCGCCTCGAGCGCGCCGTCCATGTCGCTCGCGAAGGTCGTGCCCTCGAGGAAGCCGAAGGCGCGGCGGCCGAAGCGCAGCGAGATGAGCTCGAGCAGCGAGATGCGGACGCCGTGGCGGCGGTAGCTGGCGTCGATCCAGATGCGGCGGGAGTCGCCGCGGCCCTCGGTGTACAAGGGCAGGTCGAGCTCGCGCAGGTCGGCGAGGTAGCGGCGCAGCGTGCGGTCATCGAGGTCAAAGCGGGCCATCAGCTCGCTGGCCCGCGCCCCGCCCGAGGCCTGCAGCGCTTCGAGCAGCTTCACGAACTTTTGGGACTTGTTCAGCCGCGCCTCGGGGATGGCCTCGCCGGTGCGCGGCCGCGCGAACTCGTCCTCTTCGCCCTCGTCGAGGCCGCTGCCGACGGGCTCAGCGCCGGCGCTCAACGGCGCGGGATCGAGCGGCCCCTCGGCGGGGTGCGCCTTGTGTGGGGGCGCGGTCGGGCGGCGGGGCATGGGGGTCCTCCGGGGAGGCGGTGGGCTACGCTCGCCCCTCCCGCCTCTGCCTGGGGTATATCCTGCTGCCTCCGGTTGTGGAGGACAGAAAGCGTCCGATTGGCAGAATGTGCCCCCCGGGACACCCCGCCCTCACCCTGGAGCCCCCGTGCACTTCCTTCACAGCATGGTCCGCGTCCGCGATCTCGACGCCGCCCTCCGCTTCTTTTGCGATCTGCTCGGCCTCGTCGAGGTCCGGCGCAGCGCGCACCCCGAGGGCCGCTTTACGCTGGTCTTCTTGTCCACCGGCGCGGCCGGCGACAGCGCGCAGATCGAGCTGACCCACAACTGGGACCAGGCCGAGCCCTACAGCGAGGGCCGCAGCTTCGGGCACCTCGCCTTCGCCGTGCCCGACATCTACGCGACCTGCGCGCGCCTCGCCGCCGGCGGGGTCGAGATCAACCGCCCGCCCCGCGACGGCCGCATGGCCTTCGTGCGCAGCCCCGACGGGATCAGCGTCGAGCTGCTGCAAGACGGCCCGCCGCTGCCCCGCGCTGAGCCCTGGGCCAGCGCGCCGAACCGCGGCAGCTGGTGAGCCTGCGGCTCAGCCCAGCATCGGGGGCTTGCGGTGGGCCCAGGGGCGCGCCGCTTCGAGCTGGGCCGAGATGCGCAGCAGCAGGGCCTCTTCGCCGAGCGCCGCCCCGAGCTGCACGCCGATCGGCAGCCCGCCCGCGCTCCAGCGCAGCGGCAGCGAGACCGCCGGCTGGCCGGTCTGGTTGAACAGCTGGGTGTTCGGCGTGGCGGCCAGCCGCCCCTCGGCCATCTTCTGCAAGGCGAAGTCGAGGGCCGGCTTGACCGGCAGCAGGTCGAGCGCCCGGGCCTGCAGGGCCTCGGCCGGCTTGACCCCGAGCTCGCCCACCCGCACCGGCGGGCGGGCCAGCGTGCTGGTCAGCAGCAGGTCGTACTTCTGATGAAAGGCCCCCATCACCCGGCCCGCGCGGTGGGTGGCCCGGCGCGCCCGCTCGAGGTCGGCGGCGCTGCTCTTCCAGGCGATCAGGCCGAGCACCCAGGTCCCGGCCTCAAAGTCGCGCGGGCGGGGCTTGACCCCGGCGTAGGCCGCCGACTCTTCGATGAAGCAGGCCACGCCGGCCGCCACGGTCAGCAAGTAGGCGTGGATCAGCTCGTCTTTGCTGATCGCGGGCTTGGCCTCTTCGACCTCGTGGCCCAGCGCGCGCAGCAGGTCGGCGGCCTCGTCGACCGCCGCGGTGCACTCGGGGTCCTGGTGGTCGGCGTAGAGCGCCTCGCGGCAGACCGCGATCTTCAGCGTGCCGACCGGCGCGCCCACCTCGTCGAGGAAGGGCCGGGCCTTGGCCGGGGCGACGTAGGGCTCGCCCGGCGTCGGCTGGTCGGCGATGTCGAGCAGCAGGGCGCTGTCGCGCACGCTGCGGGTGATCATGTGCTCTTGGACCATGCCCATCCACGAGTCGCCGGCGAAGGGCGCCTGGGTCACCCGGCCGCGGGTCGGCTTGAGGCCGTAGAGCCCGCAGGCGCTGGCCGGGATGCGGATGCTGCCGCCGCCGTCGCCGCCGTGGGCCACCGGCACGATGCGCGCCGCGACCGCCGCCGCCGCGCCGCCCGAAGAGCCGCCGGTGACGTGGTCGGCGCTCCAGGGGTTGCGGCAGGGGCCGCGCAGCTCGGGC
Source organism: Pseudomonadota bacterium (assembly GCA_046051725.1). GTDB lineage: Bacteria > Myxococcota_A > UBA796 > UBA796 > UBA2385 > JAEUKK01. Next base: position 28,111 of record JBJONS010000471.1, read on the forward strand.
TCGGTGATGCCCATGATGCCGAACTCGGGCGTGTTGGTCTTGCCGAAGATCTGCAGGCCGGCGGCCTCGTAGCGCTCGGCCAGCACGCTGCTCTGGGTGAAGACCTTGTCCTTGGTCAGCCGGCACGAGTTGCTGGTGGCGGTGCCGGCGAGCCCAATCTTGAGGTCTTTGAGCAGCGTGGGCACCCCACGCAGCGGCCCGTCGGGCAGGCTGGCCGCGCGGCCGCGGGCCCGCTCGTCGAAGCGGGTCACCACTGCGTTGATCTGGGGGTTGCGGGCCTCGGCGCGCGCGATGGCGGCCTCGAGCACCTCGGCGGGGCTGAGCTGACCGGCGGAGATC
>JBJONS010000472.1:0-14886 GCA_046051725.1 Pseudomonadota bacterium
GAGCGAGTGCGCCGTCGGTGAGCCCGGAGAGCTGGTGCTCTCGGGCCCGATGGTCTGCGGCGGCTACTGGGGCAAGCCCGCGGCCACCGCCGAGGCCATCCGCGGCGGGTGGTTCCACACCGGCGACATGCTCAGCCGCGACGCCGAGGGCTACTACTACGTCCGCGGTCGGATCAAAGAGATGTACAAGTCCGGCGGCGAGAACGTCTACCCCGCCGAGGTCGAAGGCGCGCTGCAGGCGCACCCCCAGGTGGCCCTGGCCGCCGTGGTCGGCGTGCCCCACCCGACCTGGGGCGAGGTCGGCGCGGCGTTCATCGAGCCCCAACGCGGTCAGGGCGTCGATCTGGATGACCTGCAGCGCTTCCTCGGGGCGCGGCTGGCCAAGTTCAAGCTGCCCCGCACCATCGAGGTCATCCCTGAGCTGCCCCGCACCGGCTCGGGCAAGATCGACAAGGCGGCGCTCCTGCGCCGCGGACCGGCCGCCTGAGCCCCGCGGCCCTCTCTCTGCCTCCCGCACCCCCTCCTTGGAGCCCACGATGCGCGCCCACCTGCTGACCCTGAGCCTCCTCTCCCTCGCGCTCGGCTGCATGCCCGACGACGAGAAGGACACCGACAGCGGCGCGGAGGAGGCCGACGCGGACGCCGACAGCGACGCAGACGCCGACAGCGACGCAGACGCGGACGCAGACGCAGACGCCGACGACACCAGCATCGTCGGGGAGTGGCTGTCTGAGGGCGACGACATCAGCCTGCTGTTCCAGAGCGGCCTCTTCGACTACGAGAAGATCGAGGCCCGCTTCGAGAGCGACGCCAGCTACCTCGTGGTGGCGACCACCGGCGGCGGGGACGTCTACGAGCTCGTCGGCACCTACACGACCGACACCGGCACCACCCCCCACACCATCGTGCTGAGCCAGTCGACCCCCTATGAGGCGACCGCCGAGGGCATCTGGCAGATCAGCGGGACCACGATGCAGTACGAAGTGGCCCAGATCGACCCCAACCCGGCCGGCATCGTCGCCCCGACGCCCGGCGCCGGCTTCGGCAGCACCACCGGCGGCGGCATCAACGCCGGCCAGAACGTGCAGATCTACCAGCGGCAGTGAGGGCCCGCGGGGTCGCGCAGCGATAGCCGCCCCCCACGCACCGCGGCCTGGGCCGCGCCGGAGTTGACGTGCTGCAACCGCTGATCGCCCTCCTGCTCACGTCGATGGGCGCACAGGCCGGCACCCCGCCCGAGGCCGCCGCCCAGCTGGTGCGGCCCACGCCGCCGCCGACCGGCAACGGCTTCACCCCCCTCGTCCTGCACCAGGTGCGGGCGGTGGGCACCAATGTCGTGTCGACCAACCCCTTCCTCGACGGCCAGGTCATCGGTCGGCTGGGCGGCACCAACGGGACCACCGTGCTGACCGACGAGGGCCTGGACCTCGACGGCGACGGGCAGCGAGACGAAGACATCGCCAACGCTGGCTTCGTCGAGCAGCGGGTCAACGCCTTCCTCACCTGGGCTCCGCCGGTCATGAACGGTGAGCTGGCGTTCACCGCCGGCTTTGAGGTCGACTTCCTCTGGGGTGACCAGTCCTATGGCACCGGCGGCAACGTCGGCGGCGGGGTCGGCGCCGATCAGGTCAACCTGCAGACCCGCCGCCTGCACATGACCTACGCGCCCCCGCTCGGGGCGCGCCACAAGGTCGAGGTGGTGGTCGGCCAGCAGTTCATGGCCGACGGGGTCTACAACCCGGCGACCGCCCGGCCCGACGACCTGTTCCGCACCGGCGGCGGGCTCAAGCTCTGGGGCACCGAGGCGGCCGGCGTCACGGCCTACGGGCGGGTGCTCGACAGCACCGGCGACCGGCTGCGCTACAAGCTCAGCCGCTCGAACCTCGTCGAGAACGGCTCAGGGCTGTCCGACGACGTGACGCTGTGGATGGCCGATCTCAGCGCCCAGCCGGTCCAGCGCCTGTGGGTGGGCCTGCACGGCGCGCTGCTCAACGACGCCTCGGGCGGGCGTGGGGGCACCCTCGGCGTCGGTCCGGCCTCGCAGCTCAGCGGCCTGCAGGGCGGCCCCGAGCTCGCGCTACCGCCGAGCATCGAAGAGGACCCCGAGGATCCCGACGCAACCATCGAGGTCGCCCAAGAGCCCGACGCCCGCGTGGCCTGGTTCGGGGTCGACCTGCAGCTGAACCACCGCCTCGATCAGGGCCCGGTCGGCGCCACCGCCGCTGTCTATGGCAACACCGGGTCGATCTACCTCAAGAGCGCCGACGACATCCGCATCTTCGGGTGGATGGCCACCGGCGAGCTGCGCGCGCGCTACGCGCCGGGCGCCGGCTCGGTCGCCCGCCTCGAGGGCCTGATGGTCAGCCGCGACGGGACGGGAGAGAGCGCCTACACCGGCATGGTCACCGGCAACGCGTATGGCGTCGTGGGTGCCTACTACGGAACGCACGGCTGCTACCTGCTCTTCCCCGACCGGGGCGCGATCAACCGCCTGTCGCCGGCGGTGCAAGACATCAGCAACGGCGGGGACGGCCTGATCGCCCTGACGGGCAGCGTCGGCTACGATCTGATCCCCCACAAGCTCAACGCCACGGTGGGCGGGGGCTGGGCGCGCAGCACCGAGTCGACCCCGACCCCGCTCGGCGCCGAGGTCAACGGTCGGCTGTCCTGGCGCCCCTGGCTGCTGTCGGACCTCTCTCTCACCGCGGCCCGCCTCATGGGCAGCGAGGTGCCCGACGCCAGCGCCACCTTCCTCGCGCAGCAGCGCGACCCCGACGCGCCCGCGCAGGCGATCAGCGGCGACGCCTGGACCATCATCCTGTCGATGGACAACCTCCTCTTCTGAGCGCAAGCTGCGCCTCGCCCCGCTGGAGCGACCATGCCCTTCCACCCCCCGACCGCCGCGTGGATGCTCGCCCTGGCGGGCGCCAGCCCCCGGTACAGCCAGCGGCCGGCGATGGGCCCCAACGATCTGTGGTCGCCGCTGCCGATCCAGCACGTGGACGTCAACCTCGACGATGGCTCGGTGATCGACATCGCGTACGTCGACAGCGGCCCGCCGCCCGAGGGCGACCCGGCGGCGCCCCCGCTCGTGCTGATCCACGGCCTGAGCAGCGGCATCAGCTACTGGGAGTACCAGATCGCCCCGCTGGCGCAGCAGCACCGGGTCATCGCCATCGACCTGCCCGGCTACGGCGCGAGCGGTCGGCCCGACGCGCCCTACACCCCGCCCTGGTACGCCGGGGCGGTGCGGTCCTGGCTCGACCAGCTCGGCGTCGACAAGGTCGTCCTCGTCGGTCACAGCATGGGCGGGCAGATCAGCATGACCTTCGGCCTGCTCTGGCCCGAGCGGGTCTCTCACCTCGTGCTGTCGGCCCCCGCGGGTTTTGAGACCTTCTCCCCCGGCGCCGGCCACTGGATGAAGACCTACTGGCACGAGCTCCGCGCCACCGAGGCCACCGAGCAAGAGCTGCGGGCGACCTTCACCACCTTGGTCTTCAACAAGCCCGGCCCCGGCGTCGAGCGCCTGCTCGAAGAGCGCGTGCGGATGAGCAAGACCGCCGCCTTCCGCGCCACCAGCGTCGCGGTCAGCCGCAGCGTCGCCGGCATGCTCGACCACCCGGTCTTTGGCCGCCTGGGTCAGCTCTACATGCCCACGCTCGTCGTCTACGGCACCGACGACCGCATGATCCCCAACCCCGCGTTTACCGGCGGCCGCACCCGCGCCATCGCCCAGCGCGGGGTCGACGCCCTGCCCGACGCGCGCCTCGTGATGATCCCCGGCGCGGGCCACACGGTGCACCACGACGCCCCCGAGGCCTTTAACCAGGCCGTGCTCTCCTTCCTCCGCCAGCCCACCCGGTGAGCCCCATGTCGACCCTGCTGCTGCTCTCCGCCCTCGCCCACGCGACGCCCGGCTTTGACGCCACCACCGCCGACGCGACCTTCGAGGATCGGGAGACCTACACCATCGACGGGGAGATCAAGATCTGGTCCCGGGTCGAGCGGCTGGCCGACCCCGACCGGACCCTGCTGGTGGACGAAGACTTCAACGCGGGCATCGAGTGGCCCGCAGACGCGGCCTACGCCCCGTGGATCCGCGAGGCCTTCGGCAGCGCCCGCCCCGGCAGCCACCTCGCGCTGCTGCACTTCGGCCCCCGCTTCCCGGCGGTGGCGGGCACGCCCATCCTGTTTGTGCCCGGGGCCGGAGACAACGCCAGCCGCGGCTTTGTGACCATGGCGACCCGGATGGACAACCGCGGTCGGCCGGTCTTCGCCCTGACCTTCGCCCACCCCCACGGTGACGTGCTGCGGCAGGCCGAGCTGGTCGCTGACGCCATCGCCCGCGTCAAAGAGGTCACCGGCGCCGCGCAGGTCGACGTGGTGTCGCACAGCAAGGGCGGTCTGGCGACCGCGGCCTACCTGAGCAACCACGACGGGGCCCGCTGGGGCCGCAGCGACTACGAGGCGGTCGGCACCCGCTACCGGGGCGACGTGCGCAAGGCCGTCTTCATCGCCACCCCGCTGGGCGGCATCGACACCACCTTCCGCTGGCCCAGCGGCAACGCGGCGTCGCTGGACGCCGACCTCGCCGTGTCGCCCTCGAGCTGGGAGGTCTACTACCCCTACGGCGCGGCCACCTATTGGATCAACACCGACCTGCGGCAGCAAGACTTCTTCGCCGATGACGGAGATCTGTTCCCAGGGCACCGCCAGCTGCTGCGCCGGTGGGATGGGGTCTATGACCTGCCCGGCGCGAACCCGACGCTGGGCGCCTATGCCCTGCAGCAGGACTGGTACACCACCTATGAAGGCGGCTTGGGCTTCTCCTCGTCGAGCCTGGGCATCGACGCCGCCATCGAAGAGAGCGGCGACCTGCTGGGCCACCTCGCCGACAACGGCGTCGATCCGGACGTCGAGCTCTACCTGCTCGCGGGCGCCAACCCGCTGATGCCCAACGCGTCCGAGGACTACCTCGCCCGGCTCTACGGCGACGCGCTGATCGACCTCGCCTTCGGCTCGGCCGAGCTCTGGGCCGACTTCATCGCCGACCTCGCCGCGACCACCGCGACGGGCTTCCTCGTGTCCGAGAGCGAGCTGCAGGGGCTCATGTCGGGCGCCCTGCTGTTTGGCGAGATCAGCGGCCCCAGCGACGGTCTGGTCTTCGTCGACAGCGCATTGATGGCCTCGACCCTCACCGGTCGCGGCGCGGTCGTCGTCGACACCGACACCAAGGACCTCTCGCACCTCGACCTGCTCTACGCGAGCCCGATCACCGGCGGGCTGCTGCAAGACGCCGCGCTCGAGGACCCCACCGAGAACGGCTGGATGGAGGGCGTCGGCGCCCGCTACACCGCCGAGGACAGCCTCGGTTGGGTTGAAGCGGCGCTGGCTGACCCCGCCACCGGCGACGATGGGGCGGGTGACGGCGGCGCGGACGGCGCGGACGGGTCCGACGGCGCCGATGGCACAGACGGGTCTGGCGACGGACAGGGCGGCGGCGATGGCACCGTCGACCAGGGTGGCGATGAGGGCTCCGGCGGCGGGAACAACGGCACCACCGGAGAGGATGAGGACGGCAAAGATCCCGGCTCCTGCTCGACCGCGGGCGGCGGTGCGCAGCTGCTCGGCGCCCTGCTCGGCCTCGGCCTCGGGCTCAGCCGCCGGCGGTCCCGCCGCTGAGGGCCCGCGGCCCCCGTGTCGCCGGGCCCACCGCCGACGAGAGCGTCCTGGTGCTGTCGACCCGCGCGGGGCGCCCGCTCAGCGCGCGCGGCGCTTCGGCGCCGGGGCCGGGGCCGACAGGCTGCCCTCGCTGATCAGCGCGACCAGCTCGCTGACCCCGAGCCCCGCCGCGCCATCGGCGCCGGCGAGCAGCTGGTCAGCGAGGGCGCGCTTCTCGGCGTGCATCCGCACGATCTTGTCCTCGATCGTGCCCTGGGCGATGAGGCGGTAAATGGTCACCGGCCGGGTCTGTCCGATGCGGTGGGCCCGATCGGAGGCTTGGTCCTCCACCGCCGGGTTCCACCACGGGTCGAGGTGCACCACGTGGTCGGCCCCGGTCAGGTTGAGCCCCGCGCCGCCCGCGCGCAGGCTGATGAGAAAGACCCGCCCGTCACCGGCCTGAAACGCCTTGACCCGGCGATCCCGCTCCCGGGCCGGCACGCTGCCGTCGAGCCGGTGCCAGCCCAGGCCCCGCGCCTCGAGCAGGGCCTGCGCCCGGTCGAGGTGCGCGGTGAACTGCGAGAAGATGAGCGCCCGGTGGTCATTCTCAACGAGATGGTCGAGCAGCTCGCCGAGCGCGTCGAGCTTGGCCGAGGGCAGCCCGGCGAGGCCCGGATCGACCAGGCTCGGGTGGCAGGCGGCCTGCCGCAGGCGGGTGAGCGCGACGAGCACGCGCATGGGATCGGCGCCCTGCGCCGCGATCTCGTCGACCGCGGCGACGCGCAGCCGCTCGTAGGCGATGGCCTCTTCGGGCGAGAGCTGCACAGGCACGGTGATGTCGATGCGCGGGGGCAGGTCGGGCAGCACCTCGCCTTTGGTGCGGCGCAGCACCAGCGGCAGCAGCAGGCCCCGCAGCTGGTCGCGCGCCTCGTCGTCCCCCTCGGCGATGGGCTCGGCGAAGCGCCGACGAAAGGCGTCAGCGGGTCCGAGCAGGCCCGGGTTCAGCACCTCGGAGAGGGACCAGAGCTCGGTGAGGTGGTTCTCGACCGGTGTGCCCGACAAGGCCAGCCGCGCCTCGGCCCGCAGCTTGGTCACGAGCTGGTGCCGCTGCGTGTCGGCGTTCTTGACGGCCTGGGCCTCGTCGATGACCAGGGTGGCCCAGGCGACCCCCGCGAGGCGCTCGCCGTGGTGCGGCAAGAGGCCATAGGAGCAGACCACCACCTCGCCCGGCCCGACCTTGAGGGCGCCCTTCGCGAGATCGTCGAGCCGGTGCACCTTCAGCCAGGGCGTGAAGGTGGCCGCCTGGTCGACCCACCCGCCGACCACCGAGGCTGGGGCGAGGACCAGGGCGGGGCCAACAGCGCCCCGCGCGCTGAGCAAGGCCAGCGCCTGCAGGGTCTTTCCGAGGCCCATGTCGTCGGCGAGCAGCGCGCCGACCCCGAGCGTGCAGAGCCGGGCCATCCAGCGCAGGCCGTCGAGCTGGTAGGGCCGGAGCCGCTCCGCCAGCGGCTCCGGCAGGTCGACCGGGGCCTCCGCCGCGGCCTGCAGGCGTGCGAGCCGCGCGGCGGCCTCGGGCCCCAGCTCGCTGCTCTCGAGCAGGCCGCGCAGCGCGCCCATGGCCAGCGCGTGCACCTGCACGCCCTCGGCGGCCGCCCCCACGCGCCGGGCGCGGTCGAGGCGCTCAAGCTGCTGCTTGAGCTCGGCGCTGAGCGCGAGGAAGGCCCCCTCGCCCAGCGGCACAAAGCCCCGAGAGCCGCTGCGCAGCGCGGCGAGGAGCGACTCCAGGTCGATGTTCTCGCCTGAGGGCAGGCAGAGCCCCCCCTCTGCCGACAGCCAGTCGCCGGCGCCGGCCCCCCACCGCAGCTTGAGGTCGCCCAGGCCCACCCGCGCACGGATGCGCAAGGGCTTGCCCTCCGGCCACTCCACTGCGGCGCGGTGCCCCACCGCGGCGACCGCCTCGAGCAGCTCGAGGGCCGCCCACGGATCGGGCAGGTCCCGCTCCTGTCCCGGGTCGAGGCCGTCGAGCGCCGGGATGAGGGCGCGCAGCTCGTCGAGGCGGCGCACCTCTTCGGGCCGATCGCGCAGGACCGGCTGAAGCTGGTCCTCGACCCGCAGCATCAGCTCGTCGGGGCCCTCGCCGGGGGCCAAGGCCGGGCCGAGGGACCCCGCCGGCCGCACGCACACGCGCACCGCGGCGCCGCCCTTGGCGGGCCGCAGCTGCAGCACCGGCCGGGCATCGCCGACCACCGGCTCCGCCACCGCCGCGCCGTCGAGCACGCCGGCTTGGTCGTCGATCCGCACCCGGTCGCGCAGGGCGGGCAGCACCTCAAGCAGGGCGTCCATCCCCTCTTGCGGCACCAGCAGCCTGTCGCCGACCATGTTCAACAGATCGAGGGTCGCTTCGTCGGCCAGCATCACCTCCACGACCCCGGGCGACACCACCCGCACCGCCTGCCCGTCCTTGGGCGCGAGGCTCTGCACCAGCAGCCCCCCCTCGGCGCGGCTGAGCCGCAGGCTGGCCTTTCGCTCGCGGATGGCCAACGGCCGCCCCAGCGGGTCGACCACGTTGGGGTGCCCGGCGAGGGCGAGCATCACCTCGACCGGCGCGGCCACCTCGCGGTAGAAATTGAGGAGGGACGCGGCCAGCGCCTGGGCCACGCCGAGGTCTTGGCGGGAGGCCTCGGCCACGGACCCGCGCAGGATCGCCTGCAGCTTGAGCTGCCGCCCCGAGCTCAGCCGCCCGGACTTGTCGAGCGACTGGAGCCGCGGGATCAGCCCCTCCCCGTCGCCAGCGAGCAGCGCCGGCAGATCGAGGGTCCACCGAATCCGTCCCCGGGTCTCTCCGCCGGTCCGCAGCCCGAGGTGGGTCGCCACACGGCGGAGCGCCAGTGCCCAGCGCGCCTCAGGGCTCCACAGCGCGAGGAGGGTGGCGCCGCGCCCCCCCTCGCGGTCGCCGTTGAGCGCGCGCAGCTCGACGGCCAGCCGCGGCAGCTCCATGTCGTCGGCCAGATCGATCAGGACCGCGAGGCGCGCGGTGTCCGGCGGCAGCCCCGCGAAGTGGCCGGCGAGGGCCTGGAGCAGCTCGGCGAGGAGATCCTGGGTGACCGGGGCCGGCGGCTCGAAGGGCTCGCCCTCCCGGGCGCACACCACGTTCGCGAGGATGCGCCGCGCCTCGGGGAGGCCCTCGATGTCCACCCGCAGCCCCCCGTCGTGCTGCGGGGTCTGGACCAGCCGGGAGAACCGGTCGGCGCCGTGGTCCATCGCGATGCGGCGGGCGACGGCCCGACGCCGCGGGTCGGCCGAGAGCCCCAAGGCGAGCACGCAGGCCAGCGACGCGCCCGCGGGGAGGGTGGTGGTCGAGTTGATCCACACGCCGACCGCCTGCACCAGCGCAGCGGCCTGCGCCTCGGCCGCCGCTTGGCCTGCGTGGAGCAGCGCCGCCCAGATCGCGGCGCCAGACCGCGCAGGGAGCTGGTCGTGCGCGAGCTCGCCCGCGAAGACCCGCGCCGTCAGCAGCTCATCGATGGCCATCGGGTCGCTGGGGTCACCCCAGCGCTCGCGCAAGCCTCTCGGCTCGCTGAACCACGGGTACCGCAGCGGGTCGAGCGAGAGCTCACCGAACACGGCACGGCGCCCCTGCGGCGGGAGCACCGCCAGCACCTCAAGCAGCTCCAGGTCGTCGACCTCCAGCTCGACCCCCCGGGCCCTGATCCAGCCCGAGAGGGCGCTCTTGTACCCGCACAGGCCCGCGCTCAGCACCGCGCTGAGCAGGCCGCCCCGGGCCTCCTCGGGGGTCGTGCGAAACAACCACAGCGGCGTGGCGGCCACCTCGGACGTCAGCACCTTGTCGGCGAGCGCCCGCCCGACCGGCACCGTCGCGAGGGCCCGCGCGGCCCGTGCCCATGCCCACCCATAGTCGCCGCGGAGCTTCAGCAGCCCCACCCGGCCCGACACCGGGGTCTCCTGCGTCCCCGCGCCCCGCAGGCGCGAGAGCGGGGTGACCTTGCCGCTGTGGACGAGGCGCGAGATCGCCTTGCTCCACACAGCTTCCGTGCGCGGCAGCTCCGGGCAGAGCGCGCGGAGCGCGGCCTGGGTGCTCGCCACGTCCAGCAGCAGCGGCGAAAACGCCAGCGCGTCCTGCAGGCGCTCGATCAACGACGCCACAGCGGCGTCGTCACCGGGCTGCAGCGCGGAGGGCCCATCGAAGAGCACGGGGAGCATCAGCGACCTCTCTCAGCCACCCTGCAGCTTGGGGTGGGCACGGAGCTTGGGATCATCGTTCAGCAGCGCATCGGCCTCGGCGTCCCGGCCCATGCTGCGCAGCAGCTTGACCAGCTTGACGCCGGTGGCGGTGCGGTCGCCCGGCACGGCGTAGGCGGCCATCAGCGCGTTCACCGCGCCGGCGCGGTCGTCGACCTTGAGCTGCCAGTCGGCCAGATCGCGCCAGGACGGGAAGTGCAGCGGGAACTGCCGGGTGACCTCGCGCATGTGGCGGATGGCGGTGGGCCAGTCCTCGCGGCGGGCGGCGATGTAGGCCAGCCACGAGTGCGCCCCCATGTCGTCGGGCCAGTCGGCGAGCACCGAGAGGTAGAGCGCTTGCGCCTCGTCCAGCCGCCCCTCTTCGAACGCGAGGTTCGCGTCGGTGTAGGTGCACCAGGTCTCGCTCTTCGCAGACGGCGGCTCGATGGGCACGAGCTGGGTCGCCGGCACCAGCAGCAACGAGGCGAGGGTGAGGGCCCCTGGGCCAAAAAGCGCGCGGGCGGCCTCCAGCGGCGGGGTCGGCGCCTGCCCCGGCGCGGCCCGCCACGGCCAGCGCTCGATCATCGTCGCCACGCCCACCCCGGCGAGCAGCGCGAGGACCGGCCAGGTCGCCACCCGGTACCGGTCGCTGACCAGGAACAGCTGCAGCGGCAAGTGCAGCGCCAGCCACGCGATCCCCAGCACCCAGGGCCAGCGCGGGAGGCCCGCCGCCGCGGCGGAGGTGGCCTGCCGGCGCCGCAGCGCGAGCCAGCCCATCCACGCCGCAGAGAGCACCATCCCATAGCGCACCGGGGCCCAGCGCAGCCACGCGAGGGCCTGACCCGACCGGGTGCGGCAGCGCAGGTCCTCGTTTCGGGGGATCTCGGTGTCGTGCAGGCCCCAGCGCAGCTTGGTGAGCTGCACCCGCAGCGCGCCGCCCGGATCGGCCCCGACCTCAGAGGCGAGGCGCCCGCGCCAGTACGCGTTGCGGGCGGGCAGGTCGCGATCGTCGGGCTCCGCGTCCAGCACGAGCTTGCGGAAGGGCAGGCCCGCGCGCAGGAAGGCGACCTCCTCCATCCGGGGGCTGTTGCCGAGGTAGAGGTTCAGGCCCGCGTTGTGGCTGACCAGCTCGAAAACGCCGAACTGACGGTAATTGTGGAGGGTGGTCGGCGCGAGCGGGGCCGCGAGCCCGAGCGCGAGCGCGCCCACCGCGAGCCCGCGCTGCAGGCCGAGGCCCGCCCCGGCGGCCACGGCGCTCGGGATCCAGCCGAGGCCGACCAGCAGCGCGCAGCCGAGGCCCAGCAGCAGGTGGGTCGGGTGCAGGGCCGCGGCGAGCCCGAGCGCGAGGCCGGCGACCAGCAGGCGCAGCAGCCCGGGTCGGCCCGCGGGCAGCAGCAGCGCGCAGAGGGCGCCCACCACCGCCGCCCCGGTCCAGGCGGGGGTCAGGATGTCGAGCGCGAACAGCACCAGCGTCGGGTAGAGGCCGAAGAGCAGGGCGGCGACCGGCCCGACCCAGCGCAGGCCCAGATCGGCGCCGATCCGGCGTCCAAGCGCGAGCACGCCGAGCGTCGAGAGCAGGCTGAGGCCGACCTGGGCCGCGCGGGTGAGGGTCAGCGACAGCCCGCCGGTCAGCCCGCCCAGCGCCGAGAGCAGGTAGGGGTAGGCCGGCGGCTGGTAGTAGCCCTCGGCGAAGGGATCGTCGCCGCGGAGCAGGGCCTGGGCCTGGTCCCAGTAGACGAAGGCGTCGACCATCGGGTGCCGCGCCGCCGCGGTGCCGCTGTAGAGCTGCAGCGCGAGCAGGTGGACCACCGCCACGAGGCCCAGGGCCAACAGATCGGGCCAAGCCCACGGGGCGGGCGCGGCCCGGTCGGCGGGGGCCTGCGGCGGAGGAGGGGGCGCGGCGTCCGACATCGGGGCTCCAGGGGGCGCGAGGGGGCGCGGCGATCCGCCGGTCGGGCATCCAAAGCGCAGACCTGCTGTGCCTTTACTCCGCCCTCCCCCGCCTGTCACAGCGCCCCGCCCCGCGCGCGTGCTATGCGCCCGACCCGCCGAGGTGCCCCCTGAGCCGCCATCCCTTCGACCGCGTCGAGCGCCTGACCCTCACCGCCGACACCCTCGGGCCGGTGTCCCGCGGCCACCCCTGGGTCTACGCCGGCGGCGTCGTCGAGCCTGTGCCCCCGCCGGGCACGCCGGTGCAGCTGCTCGACGCCAAGGGCCGGCCGGCGGCGTTTGGCCTGACCGACGCCGGCGACGTCGTGGTGCGCGTGCTCGGTCGCCACGCCGAGCCGATCCCCGCGCTCATCGCCGCGCGCGTGGCCTCGGCCCTGGCCCACCGCGCCCGGGTGATCCCGCCCGAGACCGACGCCTACCGCCTGCTGCACGGCGAAGGCGACGGGCTGCCCGGGGTGGTGGTCGACCGCTACGGCGATGTGGGCGTGCTGCGCCTCTACGCCGGGTGTTGGGAGCCGCACATGCCCGCGCTGATCGACGCGCTGATGGCCGTCCCCGGCATGCGGTCGCTGCTGCGGAGGCTGGGCGTGCGCCGGGTCGACGGCGACAGCGGCGCGGTCCCGGCGGCCGGCGCCCCCGCGCCCGAGCGCCTCGTGGTGCAGGAGTGCGGGCTGCGCTTCGTCGTCCGGCCGTACACCGGCCAAAAGACCGGGCTGTTCCTCGATCAGCGCGAGCACCGCCGCTGGATCGGCGGGGTCAGCGCCGGCGCCACCGTGCTGAACCTGTTCGCCTACACCGGCGGCTTTAGCGTCTACGCCGCCGCCGCCGGGGCCAAGCGGGTGGTGACCGTCGACATCTCGGCCCCGGCCATCGAAGACGCGCGCGAGAACTTCCGCCTCAACGGGCTCGACCCCGCAGCGCACGGTTTTGAGGTGCGCGACGTGTTCACCGCCACCAAAGAGGCCTTGGGCGGGCCGTTCTCGGTGGTGGTCTGCGACCCGCCCGCGCTGAGCCACGACAAGAAGGCCGACGGCAACGCGCGGGCCGGCTACCGCGATCTCGCGACGCTGGCCGGCCAGCTGGTCGCGCAAGACGGCCTGCTGGCCACCGCGAGCTGCACGGCGCGCCTGAGCCAAGACAAGTGGGAGGAGGCGGTGCGCGAAGGGCTCCGCAAGGCCGGCCGCTGGAGCTGGGTCTGGCGCGCGGCCGAGCCGCCCGACCACCCCGTGGCGCTCGACCACCTCGAGGGCCGCTACTTGAAGTTCGCCGCCCTGCGCCGCCGCTGATTCCGGGCAGAGCAGCGCGCAGCGGGCCATCTCCGCGTCGCTGCGGCGACCTCCGCGCATCGGGAGCCGGGGCCCGCCCGGGCCCTCTGCTATGCTGCCCCCACCGCGGACCGCCCTCCCCCGCACGCCCAGGAGCCCGCCTTGTCGCCCCCGGCCGGCTATCCCCGCCCCTACGGCAGCTACATGCTGCTGGAGCCGCTCGGGCAAGGCGGGATGTCCGAGGTCGAGCTGGCGCGGCGCTCGGTGGACGCCTCGGGCTACCTCCGCTTCTTGGTGATCAAGCGCATCCACAGCCGGCACACGGGTGACGAGGGCTTCGTCCGCATGTTCCAGGACGAGGCGCGGATCAACGCCGAGCTGCAGCACGAGAACATCGCCCAGGTCTATGACTTCGGGCGCGAGGGCGACGAGTGGTACCTCGCGATGGAGTACGTGCCCGGCGTCGATCTGCGCCAGCTGCAGCGCGCGCTGGCCCAGGCCGGCGAGGGCCTGCCGGCGAGCGTCAGCCTGCGCGTCATCTGCGACGTGCTCGACGCGCTCCAGTACGCGCACCACCGGGTCGACACCTACGGCCGGCCGATGCGCATCGTCCACCGCGACGTCAACCCGCGCAACGTCATGGTCTCGGTGCGCGGCGAGGTCAAGCTCATCGACTTTGGGGTGGCCAAGGCCGACACCCGCAGCGAGCAGACCCAGGGCCACGCCATCAAGGGCAAGTTCGCCTACATGGCCCCCGAGCAGATCGAGGCGACCCGCCCGGTCGACGGCCGGGCCGACCTCTACGCGATCGGCCTCATCCTCCACGAGCTGCTCACCGGCGGGCACCCCTTCTCGGGCCTCAGCGAGGTCCAGGTCATCCACCGGGTGCTGTCCGGCCGGATCACCCCGCTGCCCGACACCCTGCCCGCTGCCCTGCGGACGGTCCATGATCACGCGCTGGCGCCTGATCCCGACGCGCGCTTCGCCGACGCCCGCGAGATGCGGGTGGCGCTCGAGCAGGCCGCGGTCGGCGTCGGTGGCCTCGCGAGCCGCGAGCAGCTCGCCGCCTTCTTGCGCCGCGCCGCCCCCACCGCCATCGAGGCCATCACCGCCCGGCTCGCCCGCTACCGCGACCAGCAGGCCACCGCCGCGCCCGCGGCCCCGCGCAGCCCGCCGCCGGCGCCCGAGGGCTGGGGGGAGGCGTCGGGCAGCGGCAGCAGCCGCTCGGGAGGGGACCGCAGCCGGTCTGACGCCGATCCCAGCCGCTCGGGAGGGGAGCGCAGCGGCAGCCTCCCCTCGCTGAGCCGCTCGGGCCCCGGACCGGTCGATGCCCAGAGCCTGGTCGTCGGGCACACGCAGGGGGGCGCGGCCGCCCACGAGGCCCCGCCCGCCGGGCCGCCCGCCGCGCGCAGCTCTGCCGCCCTGCCCATCGGGATCGGCGTCGCGGTGGGCCTCCTCGTCGCGGTGCTCGGGGTGGCGGTGGCCGCGCTGCTGGTGCTGCCGCGCCTGCTGCCCCCGCCCTCGGCCGACGCGGTGGCCATCCCGACGCCCAGCCCCGCGGCGGCGCCCGCGCCCTCCGCTGCGCCTGCCCCCGGTCCCGAGGCCGCCCCCGCCGCCGACCCGCCGGCGCCCGCCGCGGGCACCGACGTGGAGAAGGGCCGCGGCAAGGGCAAAGAGAAGCAGGCGCCCGGATCGGGCAAAGAGCGGCCGGCGCCCGTGCCCGCCCCCGCCTCCGCGCCGGGACCCGCGCCCGCCAGCGCGCCGGCGCCCG
>JBJONS010000473.1:0-3927 GCA_046051725.1 Pseudomonadota bacterium
AGCCGAGCTGGGGGCAGCCCCAGCCCCCGCCGGCCATCCAGGCCGGGGCGCCGGCCCGCCCGCCGCCCGCCGCTCCGCCCGCTGCTCGGCCCGAGGCGTCCAGCGGGGGCGGCCCGGGCAAGGCCATCCTCGTCGTCTTTGGCCTGCTGTTCCTGATCTGCGCCGGCGGCGGCGTCGCGGGCGGCGCGTGGTACGCCCTCCGCGGCGGCGGGGCCGGGGCGCCTGCGCCAGGCGATCCGCCCGCGCCGACCGACGCTCCGGCCCCCGAGGCCGCCCCGGCCCCCGCGCCGACCCCCAACCCGGCCCTGGCCGGCGGCGACACCGGCGCGCCCCCGGGCAAGGCGAAGGCCAAGGCCAAAGCCAAGGCCAAGGCCCAGGCGCGCGAGGCCGACGCCGCCGCGCCTGCCCCCAAGCCCAAGCCCGCGCCCAAGCCCGAGCCCGGCCCCAAGCCGGCGCCCGCGCCCAAGCCGGCGCCCAGCCCCAAGCCGGCGCCCGCGCCGAAGCCCGCGCCCGCGCCCGCGCCGGCCGCCGGCGGCTTCCCCGCGGCGGTGAAGTTCAGCGTCACCGGCAGCGCCGGCGAGGCCAAGGTCTCCTGCGGTGACGGCCAGCGCGCCTCTTTCGTGGGCAGCAAGCGCATGGACTTCACCGAGGTCACCTCCTGCCGCATCGAGACCGAAGAGGGCAAGGCGGCGGTGACCGTGCGCGGCGGCGGCACGGTGAGCTGCGCGGTGGCCGGCGGCGCGCTCTCGTGCAAGGGCCCCTGATGCGGGGCGCGACGGCGGCAGAGGCCCGCGCGGTCGCCGAGGCGGCGGCCCGGGCCGGCGGCGCGGTGATCCGGGCCGCGCTCGACCGCCGCGAGGCGGCCGCCGTCACCCACAAGTCGGCCATCGATCTCGTCACTGAGGTCGATCTCGCGGCTGAGGCCGCCATCTGCGACGAGCTGCAGCGCCGGTCGCCCGGCGTGCCGGTGCTCGCCGAGGAGCGCGGCGGGGCACGGGGCGGCGCCACCCGCTGGATCGTCGACCCGCTCGACGGCACCACCAACTTCGTGCACGGCTTCCCGGCCTTCTGCGTGTCGGTCGGCCTCGAGGTCGACGGCGCGCTGCTCGCCGGCGCCATCTACGAGCCCCTGCTCGACCGGCTGACCAGCGCGGCGGCCGGGCTCGGGGCCCGGCAAGGCGGGCAGCCGCTGCGGGTGAGCAGCTGCGCGGCGCTCAGCGGCGCGCTGACCCTGACCGGCTTCGCCTACGACCGGCGCGAGCGGGCCGACTTCTACCTGCACTTCGTCAAGCACTTCCTCGAGCGCAGCCAGGGCGTGCGGCGGGCGGGCTCGGCGGCCCTGGACCTCTGCCACATCGCGGCCGGGCGGGCCGACGCCTACTGGGAGTTCAACCTGCAGCCCTGGGATGTGGCGGCCGGCGCGCTGATCGTGCGCGAGGCCGGCGGGGTGGTCACGGCGGCCGACGGCGGGCCCCTGCGCCTCGACGCGCCGCAGCTGCTCGCCAGCAATGGCCTGCTGCACGATGAGATGGTGGGGGCCCTGCGGCTCCTGTTAGAGTCCGCCCCGGGCGGCGGGGGGTGGTCCCTCGCTGGCCTCGGCGGCCGGGACGGCGACGCCGAGGCGCGCCGGGGCCGATGAGAGGGCGCGCCAGCGGGGCGCATGGGCAGCGGGTCGGGCGCAGCGCGCCCCGCGCCGCAGGGGGGGCCCGGTGGGCATCGCAGTCGGGATCGATCTGGGCACCAGCAACTCGGTGGTGGCCACCGTCATCGAGGGCCAGGCCGTGGTGCTGGCCGACGCCGAGGGGCGCAGCGTGCACCCCTCAGTCGTGGCCTTCGGCTACGGCAACGCCGTGGTGGTGGGTCACCGCGCCAAGCAGCAGCTCGCCTACGCGCCCGAGAACACGGTGTTCTCGGCCAAGCGCCTGATCGGCCGCCGGTACAACAGCGACGAGGTCGACCGCATCCGGCGCATGGTCGCCTGGGGCGTGGCCGAGGGCCCGCACGGCGACGCGCGGGTGCGGGTCAAGGGCAAGGTCTACGCCGTGCCCGAGATCAGCGCGCACGTGCTCGCCCACATGAAGGGCATCGCCGAGCAGGCGACCGGCCAGGCCGTCGACGGCGCGGTGATCACCGTGCCGGCCTACTTCAACGACCAGCAGCGCCAGGCCACCCGCGACGCGGCGACCATCGCCGGCCTCAAGTGCCTGCGCATCATCAACGAGCCGACCGCCGCTGCGCTGGCCTATGGCTACGGCCAAGGTCACAAGCAGCACCTCGTCGTCTATGACCTCGGCGGCGGAACCTTCGACGTCTCGGTGCTGCGCCTCGACGGCGAGCTGTTCGAGGTCGTCAGCACCGCCGGCGACACCTTCCTCGGCGGCGACGACTTCGACGGCGCCATCTGCGACCACCTCGCCGAGCAGCTCAAGGCCCAGACCGGCCTCGACGTGGCGGGCAACCACAGCGCCCGCACCAAGCTGCTCGAGGCGGCCGAGCGGGCCAAGAAGGCGCTCAGCAAGGTCAACGCCGTGGCGGTGAAGGTGCCCGGCCTCGGCCGCGACGCGGCCGGCAACGCGGTGGGGCTGCAGACCCAGCTCGACCAGGGCACCGTGCAGCGCCTCGTGATGCCCCTGATCCAGCGCAGTTTTGCGGTCTGCGACGAGGCCCTGACCGAGGCGGGCCTGACCCCGGGCCAGATCGACCACGTGCTGCTGGTCGGGGGCATGACCCGCTTCCCGCTCGTGCGCGAGGCGGTGGGCCACTACTTCCAAAAGCAGCCGCTCGACCACCTCAACCCCGACCAGGTGGTGGCCCAGGGCGCGGCCATCCAGGCCTTCGCGCTGACCGCCTACAGCGACCGCCCGGCGGCGGTGCTGCTCGACGTGACGCCGCAGACGCTCGGGGTCCGCATGGTCGGGGGCTTCCTCGACCCGATCATCCCGCGCAACTCGTCGATCCCGACCGAGATGGGCAAGACCTTCACCACCGCCCACGACAACCAGGGCGAGGTCCGCATCCAGGTCTACCAGGGAGAGAGCCGGATCGCCGCCGAGAACGAGCTGCTCGGCGAGTTCATCCTCTCGGGGCTGCGGCAGGCCCCGCGGGGCGAGGTCAAGGTCAAGGTCAGCTTCTCGATCGACGCCGACGGCATCGTCAAGGTCTCGGCCAAGGACCTCGAGACCGGCCGCTCGGTCGAGACGACCCTGCAGGCGAGCTCGAACCTGACCCAGGCCGAGGTCGAAGAGCTGAAGTTCGACGAGCTTGGTTTTTAGGGGCAGGGTGCGGTCCAGACGCGGCGCGCCGCGGGAGTGGACCCCACCCGGGCCTGAGACGGACCCGGGAACGCAGGAGGGACGATGGACGCGCAACAGAGGTACGCGGTGGAGATCGAGACGCTGGCCGAGCTGCTGCCCGAGCTCGACTACTACCGCATCCTGCTGGTCGACAAGAACGCCGACCAGGAGGCGGTCGGCGAGGCCTTCCGCCGCGAGTCTCGGCGCCTGCACCCCGACCGCAGCGCGACGCTGAGCGACGAGGTGGTCAAAGACAAGGCCAATGACGTCTACCGGCTGATCAACGAGGCCTGGCGCGTGCTCAAGGACCCCGAGGGCCGGGCCCGCTACGACCTGCTGCTCGCCGACGGCGTGCTGCGCATGACCGACGACGCCAAGGCCGGCGCGGCCAGCGACAAGCGGGCGGGAGACCCCGAGTCGGCGGTCACCCACCCCAAGGCCGAGAAGTACTGGAAGATGGCCCTGCGCGACTTCAACGACGGGCAGTTCAAGTCCTGCGTGATGAACATCCAGTTCGCGCTGAACTTCGAGCCGGGCAACGAGGTGATGAAAGAGTACCTCGAGAAGGCCACCAAGTCGCGCGACGAAGAAGAGTCCAAGAAAGAGAAGAACCCCTACAAGCTGCGGATCATGT
>JBJONS010000474.1:0-3445 GCA_046051725.1 Pseudomonadota bacterium
TCGGGGCCCCCCCCAGGCGGCATCGTCGGCGTGTCCCCCAGCGAGCGGGCGCCGATCCGATCAGAGAACTCGAGCACCCCGGCGTAGGTGTTGAAGTCGACGCCGACCGGCGCGCCCTTGCGCGCTTCGCGGTCCACGAGGCTCGAGTGGCAGCCGTTGCAGTGCTTGTCCATCAGCCCCTTGCCGAAATTGTCCCATTCTAACGGCGGCCGCCGCTCGCAGGGGTCGGCCCCCGCCGCTGAATCGTCCGCCTTCGCGCCGCAGCCCACGACCAGGGCCACAGCGAACCACCTCCACATGCGCCCTCCTCCTCTCGTCGCTGCAGGACCGCCCGGGTCCCCGGGGCGCCGCGGGGACCTCCCCGAGCGCCCGCGGGTCCCGCGGCTCAGCGCGCGCTGTCGCGCAGGAGCGCGTCGAAGCTCTGCACGCCCGGGAGCACATCCGCCGGGTTCACGCCGCCGAGCTTGAGCAAGGCCGCGCCGAGGTGCTCGCTGCCGAGCACGTCGCCGGTGTCGCTCGCGAGGCCGGTGCGGAAGTCGACCTTGCGGCCGACCAAGGCGCCGTCGGTGGCGCCGAGGCTGCGCCCGCCGCGCACGCCCGAGCCGATGACCAGGCTCGAGTTGTAGGGCCAGTGATCCTTGCCCATCGAGCCGTTGAACTTCGGCGTGCGGCCGAACTCGGACAGCGCGACGACGACGACCTCGTCGATCATGAAGGGCGCCGAGGTGCCCGGGGTGCTCGCGAGGTGCTCCATCAAGCTGTCGAGCGCCTCGAAGAAGTCGTTGAACTGGAGCTCTTGGGGGTCGTTGCCGCCGTGGGTGTCCCAGCCGCCGGGGATCGCGACCATGGCGGTGCGGGACAGCCCGAGGCGCATCAGCTCGGTGGCCTTGATGGCCTGGTCGAGCATCGAGTTCTCGAGCGTGCCGAGGCCGGCCTCGAAGCGGCGGCCCTCGATCTCGACCGTGCGGTCGAAGTTGTCGAGCATCGCGGCGGTGCGCTCGCGGGTGAGACCCGGGCGAACCGCGTGCTTGCCGCTGAACTTGGCCACGCGATCATAGACGTACGCGTCCAGCACCCGCTCGCTGGGCTCAGCGAGGCGGGGCGCGGGGCGGTCCGCGGTGCCGACGATGCTGCCGTCGATGAGCTCGAGCAGGGTGCCGCCGCCGGCCCGCACGACCGCGCCCGACAGGTGGCCGCCGTAGCTGGGACCGCCGAACACGACGTGGGGCAGCGGGTACTCGCCGCGACCCTTCGAGGCCAACACGGTCGGCCAGTCGGGGTAGTTGTCGGCCGAGGTGCCCGTCATGGTCATCTGCATGCCGGTGTCGTGGCCGACGGTGTGCGCGTCGATGCCGTTGACGATGGCGGCGCGGTTGCCCCAGCGGGTGAAGAAGCGGCCCACGGCCTCCATCTCGAGGTCGTTGGCGGTGTGGCGCAGGGCGCCCAGCTCGCGGGTGTAGCTGTCCTGCTGGTGATCGACGCCGTCCGAGCCGTGGTGCGGATCGAAGACGGCGGCCGGATCCCAGGCGCCGCCCGCGTAGAAGAACAGGAACTTGCGCTCGCCCTGGGCGGCGCGGGCCATGGAGGGGCGCCAGCCGAAGCTGGCGAGGGCGGAGAGCGCCGCTCCATCGAGGAGCAGGCGGCGGCGGGAGAGGCTGCGCATGGGAGGCTCCAGGCGTAAGGGGTCGGCGGTCAGTAGTAGAGCACGGAAGGATCGCGGAGGACGACGTTCACGACGCCAGCCCACGCGCGCTCACCCGAGCCCTCGATGGCCCGCAGGTCGCGCCAGACCTCGCCGAGGGCGGCGATCTCTTCCGCGTCCTCTGCCAGGGGGACGCCGGTGACGCGGAGGTAGAGGAAGCGGACCTGCTCCTCGAAGGCCTCGGGCGCCTCGTCGGGGCCCTGGTTGGCGTTGACGTAGCGGAGCAGCAGCCGGTCTGCGCCCGAGGGCTGGGCGAAGTCGCGCTGCACCACGTCCCACGACGCGTTCCAGGTCAGGCGCTCTTGCACGAGCACCGCGCCGACCGAGGCTTGGTAGGTCCGGGCGCGGGCGCTGCGGCCGTCGATGCCGCCGAGCAGCACGGGCACACCGCCCGCCTGCGAGGTGGTCAGGTCCTCGCCGGCGAAGTCCCAGCGGTAGCCGGTGATGTCCTCGACGATGGCGCTGAGCTGGCTCGGAGACACCAGCTTGGTGCCGGGGATGCGCGCCTGGAGCCCCTCGTCAACGACGGCGGCGGCGAGGTACTCGGGCGAGGTCACCACCGAGCGGACCAGCGGGCGGACGCGGAGCTCGCCGCCGACGAAGGCGTCCCGGTGCGGCGCAAGCTCTTCCCAGTCGAGATCGGTGACGGTCCGCTGGGTCAGGCCCTGGAAGACCGTCTGGACCGCGCAGTCGTGGAAGCGGCTGTCGACGGCGATGGCCTCGGCGAGCTCGGTCACGTTCGCGGTGGGCAGGCCGTAGTAGCCGGGCGGCCGATCCGCGTAGTCACGCCAGCCCTGCTCGCGCTCGGGGCGGTAGACGAGCGGGTCCTCGGTGAACTCTTCCTCGTCGGGGATGAAGAAGCCGAAGAAGTGGGCCGAGAGCGGGTCGAGCGTGCTGTGGCAGCTCTGGCACGAGGCGTTGGTCGAGATCGCCTCTTCGGGGCTGATGGTCAGCTGATCGACCGCGGCGCGGTTGAGCACGATCGGCCGCGCGAGGTAGTCGTCGCACAGCAGCGTGCGGCTGACCGCGTTGGCGCGGTGGCGGTTCGCGTTGCCGCCCATCGAGGGGTAGCGCAGCCAGAAGCTGGTCATGGTCAGCACGCCGGCGTGGGGCCGCCCGTCGGTGTACCGGGCCTGCTCCCAGCCGGTCTGGCCGCTGGGGTAGTCGAGGTCGAGCGCCGCCGCGAGCACCGGGTTGGCCATCGTGTAGTCGGCGAGGACGATCTCGGAGTAGGGCAGGTCGTCGGCGACGATGCGCTCGACGAGCTTGATCGCCTCGTCGCCCACCGACCGCGCCACCTGCGCGCCCGAGGCCCCGTCGACCATGATGCCGTAGGTGTCGCCGGTCCGGGTGAGCAGCGTCTCGTTGAACAGGTCGCCCATGCGGCCCACGAAGCGCGGGTCGGCCATGTACCGATCCACAAAGTCTTCGTAGAGCTCGGGGCTCTGCTCGATGGCGACCAGCTCGGCCTCGGACGGATGCACGCCCCGCAGGTCGACCGAGAGGCGGATCAGGCGCTCACGCGGGGCGAGCAGCTTTACCCCACGGACCTCCTCGGCCTCGGGGGCCTCGGTGGCGCAGCTGGCGGCGAGCGCCAGCGGGAGGAGGAGGAGGGTCTTGCGCATGTGAGCCTCTGGGTTGCGGGCCACGGGGGAAGGTCAAAGGGAGAGAGCGGAGGAGAGGCGGGGTGAGCCGGGGATCCAGGAGCGCCGCGCGGGGGCCACGAGGCCGGGCCGACGCGCG
>JBJONS010000475.1:0-3098 GCA_046051725.1 Pseudomonadota bacterium
CAGGTTGCGCAGCTCGGACTTGTTGAGCACGACGTCGAGGGCCTTCTTGGCGGCCTCGACCAGCTCGGCCTCGGGCGCGCCCTGGCCGCGGGCCCA
Organism: Pseudomonadota bacterium; assembly: GCA_046051725.1. Classification (GTDB taxonomy): domain Bacteria; phylum Myxococcota_A; class UBA796; order UBA796; family UBA2385; genus JAEUKK01. Next base: position 97 of record JBJONS010000475.1, read on the forward strand.
GGAGGCGATCTCTTTGGGCAGGCGCGGCGCGGCCTTGCCGAGCATGGCGGCGACCACCTCAACGGCGGCGACCGCGGCCGAAGCAGCGTCGCTGTCGACAAAGTCGACGTCGATCACCGCGTCGATGGCGTCTTCGACGACCTCGACGTCCTGCTCTTCCTCGAGCCCCGCGAGGAAGTCCAGCGCGTCGTCATTCTCAAAAGAACCGGTGCCCCATGCGCCCATGATGTCCTCCTCGCGCCCCGGGAGGCGCAGCCGTGCCTGCGCGCCGCACGGGCGGCGCTCGCGGCGCCCCTAGCCGCCCGCCTGGGGGCCCGCGCGCCGCTGCGTCCCCGCGCACCGGCGTCGCGATGGCGTGCTGGTGCTCATTGTGGTCACCGCTCACCCGCGCGACGGGCCCCGGCCTGCGCAACGTCACCCAAGCGTCAACCGCGCCTTGCGGGTCCGGCGGCGGCCGGCGAGGCTCGGGCACCGCCGCGGCTCCCCGCGACGCCCCGGAGGACCTCTGATGTCCCGCCCCGCCGTCTCCGCGCTGACCGTCCTCTCCTCCCTGGTCCTCGCCGCCGCCCCGGCGCCCGCGCGGGCCTGCGACCCGATGCCGCCCCACCTCGCTGACGCCGTGCCTGAGGCCGGCGCGACCGATGTCCCCCGGGGTACGGCGCTGATCGTCGGGGTGCCCTTGCTGTCCCCGCTGGCCGCGCTCGACGTGGGCCTCACCGTCGACGGCGCGCCCTACACGCCCCGGATCGAGCGGGTCGACTACGGGCCGGCGGTCGAGCCGCAGGTCTTCCGCGACGGCGCGCTGATCGCCCTGTGGCTGCCCGACGAGGCCCCCGACGGGCTCGCCACCTTCACCTTCCCCGACGTCATCTCCGAGGCCACCTGGGAGACGGCGACCCACACCGTCCGCACCGTCGACGGCCCGATGCCTCCGCTGGCCGGGACGCCCACCTCCACCGGCACGCTCGGCCCCGACGAGCGCATGGACTTCGGGACCTGCGGGGTGGAGCAGGGGCGGCTGCTGACCGTCGATCTCGAGGCCAGCGCCGCGGTGGCCGCGGTGCTCTGGGTCGAGGACGGCGGGGGCGAGGTGCCGGTGACCGCGGCCTTCTTCGCGCCCGGCAGCGCGAGCCTGCGCCTGATCGGGCTGGTCGAGGGAGATCGGACCGAGGCCTGCTGGGTCGTCGAGGCCTGGGGCGCCGCCGGAGACCGGGTCAGGAGCGCCCGCAGCTGCGCGCTGGCCACCGACGGGGGCGGTGATGGCGCCGATGGCGCCGATGGAGCGGACGGCGCCGATGGAGCGGACGGCGCCGATGGAGCGGACGGGGCGGACGGAGCCGACGACGGCGAGGACAAGGGCGGCTGCGATGCCCTCGGCGGCGGCATCGCCGGGGTGTGGGCGCTGGGGGCGGCCGCCGCGGCCCTGTGGCGACGGCGCGCCTGAGGGCAGGCCACCCGGTCTGGTGCGCGCTGCGCGGGCGATGGTCAGCCGCGCAGGCCGAACAGCAGCGCGACCCACTCCCACGGGCTCGGCGGCGACCAGGTCGGGTTGGCGCGGGCGTCGGCCGCCACCGCCTCGCTGCGGTCGCGGTCGAGGCGGTGCAGGGTGCCGAGCGGGGTCGAGGGGTTGCGGGCCACCGCGGCGCGGACCTCGACCGCCGGGTCGCGGGCCAGGGCCCGGAGCACGTCGGGGTGCAGGCCCGGGTGGCCGGCGACCAGCGCGCGCAGACCCCAGTCTTCCGCGGCGGCGAGGGCCTTCTGGGCGGGCAGCGGCAGGCGCCCTGCCTGCCCGGCGCGGACGGTGAGCGCGGCCGGGCTGTCCACGGTCGCCCAGCGCAGCAGCGCGGCCTCGGGCAGGGCGGGGTTGCGCGCCAGCGCCTCGACCGCCGGCTCACCGCCCCCGAGCAGGGCGTCGAGGGCGCGGGCCGGCATGCGGCGGATCACCGGCGAGGCGGCGAGGCGCTGCGCGGGGCGCGCGCCGAGGGCCGGGTGCAGGAGCGGCGGACCACCCGGGTCGGGCGGCAGCTCCTCCACCTGGGCGACCTGCCGGGCCAGGACCAAGAGCTGGCGGCGGGTGAGGTCCTGGCGCCCGGCGAGCTGGTTGAGCACCGCCGGATCGCCGCCCTGCAGCAGCAGCTCGGCGGCGACCCGGTCGAGGCGGGGGGCCCGCGCGAGGTGGGCGCGCACCAGCGGCTGCGGATCGGTGGCGAGGGCCCGCTGGAGGCCGGGCAGGCGGGTGGCCAGGGCGAGCTCGGCCCGCTCCCGGGCCGGCACCGCGCCGCTCAGCCGCCGGAGCAGCCCGAGGGGGAGGCGCCGGTGCCAGGCGACCAGCGCGCTGCGGCGGGACGGGCGCGCGAGCAAGGCCCGCCAGCGGTGAAGCGCGGGGAGCTCGACCAGCAGGACGATCCCGCCCTTGTCGGTCCGGGCGCACAGGCGGAGGCCGGGCACCGCGGCGGCGAGCGCGTCCGGGGGAGGCTCGAGGTGGACCTCGCCCCCGCAGAAGCTGCACGACGAGCTCAGCCCGCCGATCAGCGCGTCGACGAGGGAGGCGGACCAGGGTGCTGCGCAGCAGGGGCAGCGGGCCTCACCCCGAGAGAGGCGGAGCCAGGGGCCCTTGGTGAGCCGACCGGGGGCCTCGGGGCGCTGGGCGATGCAGTCCAGCAGCGCCGGGCCGCCGATCAGGCGCGCCCAGGCCGCCTCGGGGGTCGCGGTGTCGGCGCCGCAGCGCCCGCAGCGCACGCTCCCCGTCCGCAGGGCTGCCGCGGCCGGCGCGCCGCACCGCACGCAGGGCACGAGGAGCTGGCCCCAGATCACCAGCGGCCCGGGCCCGTCGAGCTCGACCTGGTCCCGATCCAGGCGCCAGCCCCGCGGCCGCCGGGCGCCAGCGGGCGGGGCGAGGGGATCGGGGACGGCGGGCGGACCGGCGGCCGGACCGGCGACAGGCACCGGCGCTGCGGAGCCGACGCGGGGCGGCAATTGCAGGATCGACGGCTCCTCCTCGA
>JBJONS010000476.1:0-10589 GCA_046051725.1 Pseudomonadota bacterium
ACATGGGCATCCAGTCGTCCGAGCGGGTGACCGGCCACCTCTACGACCGCCGGGTCAAGAACCAGTCGATCTCTGACATCGCGGCGCTCTACCACAAGCTGGGGATCAAGCCGCACTTCCAGCTGATCTTCGACGACCCGGTCAGCACCGAAGAGGACAAGAAGGCGCTGTTCGAGATGATCAGCACCTTCCCGCACCCCTACGACCTCTACTTGTTCAGCATGACGGTGTTCCCGGGCTCTGAGCTGAACAAGAAGCTGATCGAGAACGGCCTCATCAGCGAGTTTGACATCGACGGCTTTGACAACACGCGGGTGTTTTACCAACACCGGGTCAACCTCGCCTACCCGCGCCCGGTCGAAGACACCTTCTACATCGCGCTGACCCAGATGCTCAGCAAGCCCTTCGTGCCGAAGTCGATGCTGCGCATGCTCTCGCGCAGCGACTTCCTCAAGCAGCACCCCTGGCCGGTCATCCAGATGGCCAACGCGGCCAACTTCGCCAAGATGGGCGCGCTGGCCGGGCAGATGGCGGTCGAGGGCGAGATGACCAAGACCCTGCTGCGCCGCTGGCTCAGCATGGAGCGCATCATCACGACCTGAGGCGCCTCACAAAAAGCGGCTCGGGTGCAGCTGGCGCGGCAGGCGCGAGGGCCCGCCGCGCAGAAGCCGCTCGGCCACGTCGGTCGCGGCCAGCATCGCCCAGCTCCACGGGCGGCCGTTCCAGCCGCACAGCGCCTGCTCGGTCGGGCGGCCGGGCAGCGGGCCGACGATCGGCAGGCCGTCGCAGGTGAAGGTGGCGATGGTCGACCAGCGCAGGTCGGGCGGCCGCGCGCCCCAGGCGCCAAAACGCGCCGCCACCACCGCCTGGATCTTCTGATCGACGACCGGCACGCTGATCTCCTCGTCGGACTCCATCACCTCGAGGTGGGGCGTGGCCCAGCGGCAGCCCCCGCTCAGCAGGCCGCCCGCGCCGTCGGGCCCGGCCCAGGCGTAGGAGAATTGCGCGGTGACCGGCAATCGCGGGGCGACCAGGCCCGGCGCGGCCCGGCGCAGCTGCTGCTGCAGCCGCACCGGGTGCAGCTTGTCGAGGAAGAAGGGCTCGACCAGGCCGAGCCGGTGGTCGCCGGCCCAGACCACGAGGCTCGCCCGCAGGCGCCGCAGCGGCGCGCCCGGATCGGCGAGATCGACGAGGTGCAGCACCCGGTGGTCACCCTCGTCGCTCGCCGCGATCACCTCGAGGCCCGGGCAGAGCGCGGCCCCGGCCTCCGCCGCCCGCTGGGCCAGCGCGCCGATCGCCGCCCGGGGCTGGGTCCGTCCGCCGCGCGGGTCGAAGCGCCCGCTGCCCCAGCCGCGCAGGCCCGCCCGCTCCTCGACCTCGGCCGCGGTCCACGCGTCGACCGGGTGGTCCCAGGCCTCGAGCAAGGCGAGGCTGGCCGCCAGCTCCTCTTCTTCGAGCGGCGAGGCCGCGCAGAACAGCGCGCCGCAGCGCTCCATCAGCCCGTGCGCCTCGAGCAGGTCGAGGTTCTCGACGGTGGCCTCAAAGAGCGCCCGGCCCACGTCTTCGCCGAGGGCCTCGACCAGGCGGCTCGGCGCGTCGGCGAGGCCGGGCAGGCAGAGGCCGGCGGTGCGCGCGCTGCCGCCGAGGCCCAGATCGGCCCGGCGCTCGATCAGCGCGACGTCGACGCCCTCTTCGGCGAGCAGGGCGGCGACGGCGCAGCCGGCCAAGCCTCCGCCCACGACCACGACGTCGGCGCCGGCGGGCGGCGTCCGCGGCGGGGCGAGCAGGGCGGGGCGCTCCGACCAGGCGGTGGGGGTGCTCACGGGGGGTCTCCGCTGCGCAGCTTGAGGGTGATGAGGTAGGTCACGCCCACCGCGAGCAGCGAGGGCGGGCCGAACTCCTTGCCGAAGACCTCGAGCACCAGGGCCATCGCGCTCAGCGGCACGCCGACCACCGCGACCAGCGCGCTGGCGATGCCGACGACCGCGAACAGGGCCGGGTCGAGCTGCAGGCCGATGAGCGGCTGCAGCAGGGTGCAGGTCAACGCACCGGCCACCCCGCCCATCACCATGGTCGGCACGAGCATGCCGGCGCTGCCGCCGCTCTGGATGGTCAGCACGGTGTTGAGGGCGCGGGCGCACAGGGCGAGCGCCATGCCCCACCACAGCTCGATCGGCCCGACCCCGGCGCTGCCCCGCAGCAAGATCTGGCCGATGGTCGCCTCGCCCATGCCCAGGGTGTGCTCGGGGCCGATGTCGAGGCCCAGCCAGAGGCCCGCGGCGACCAGCCCCTGCACGAGCCCGGCCGCCGGCCCGCGCGAGCGCCCGGGCACCCGCTCGAGCGCGGCGCGCGTGCGGCGCACCAGCGCGGCGAAGCCCAGGGCGATCGGCACCGAGACCATGACCGCCACCACCACGGCCATCGTGTACTCGCCGAGCGCATAGACCGGCGCGTGGTCGGGGCCCCAAAACAGCGGCCTGTAGCCACGGATCGCGGTGTTGAGGCCGTAGGTCACCACCCCGGCCCACAGCGCGTAGGCGAGCTGGCGGTAGATGAGGCGCTCGGCGCTGAGCAGCTCGGCGGCGAAGAAGGCGGCGGTCAGCGGCGCCCCGAGCAGGGTCGAGACGGCCGCGGCCACCCCGGCGATCTGCAGGGTCCGCAGGCCGGGCAGGGTGCGGACGCCGCCCAGCCGGGCCCAGGCGGCGCTGATCGTCTCGCCGACCAGGACCACCGGCCCCTCGAGCCCGCCCGCCGCCCCGCTGCCGAGCGTGACCAACGTCAGCACGACCTTTTTCGCGGTGGTGCGCAGGTCGGGCAGGCGGTAGCGCGGCGCGGCCCGCTGGGCGTCGGGCTGCAGGCCCTGCTCGTCGGGCGCCGGCTCGGTGCAGCGGACATTGGCGATGGCCAGCGCGATCCCGTCCTGCTGGGCCACCGCCCAGCCCGGTCGGCGCCCGAGCCAGCCCCACAGCGCGCCCCCGGCGGTCAGGGCGAGCACGAGCAGCAGGGCGCTGACGCTCGGGTAGCTGTTGAGCCCCGAGAAGATGAGCGCCGAGGCGGCGTGGGCCCCCCAGCGCAGGGCCGAGCAGACCGCCCAGACCGCGGCCGCGAGCCCGCCGACGTGCAGGCCGAGCAGGGCGAGGTTGCCCCAGCGGTCGTGCAGCGCGCGGTCGTGGGCGTCGAGGCGCTGGAAGTGGGGGGCGGCCATCGGCCTCTCTCGCCGGGCGGGTCGGGCTGAGGTGGTGCCTCAGGGCGCCGCTTTGCAGTATTCGTTGGTCCCGGCGGCGGTCTGGCACAGCAGCAGGGCCTGGTCGGTCTTGCCCCCGCTGGCCCGGGCGTAGTCCAGCCACTCGCGGGCGCTGGTCATCGCCTCGCCGCGCCACTGGCGGGTGGCCTTGTCGTGCTCGGGCGTCGGCTCTTTGGTGTAGCGCTCTTCGGCGTCACGCCACAGCTTGTTCGAGGCCTCGGCCCGCAGCCGCAGCAGGCCGTTGACCCGCTTGATGTAGTCGTCGCCCTGCCAGCGCTGCTTGTTCTCGAGGGCGTAGGCCGACCACCGCAGGGCCTCTTCCTCCGACTCGAGGCCCTGCTTGTGCAGGTGCACCGCGTAGCGCATGCACAGGTCGGGGTCGCTGCGCTCGATGTCCTCGAGGTGGCGCTGCATCAAGCGCTCCCACTCCTCGGGCTTGCCGGCGTTCTCGGCGTTGGCGATGAGCAGCCGCGACAGCTTGTTCTTGTTGGTCTGCAGCCGGTCGGTGGCGATGCGCCCCTCGATGCAGCCGATGAGCGCCGCCCCGAGCTCGCCGAGCAGGGCCTTGCCCTCGAGATCGATGAGGTCGTCGCACTTCGCGGCCGGCGGCACCGCGGGCTGCCCGGCGCTGCCCCCGCCGCTGCTGGCCGCGGGCGCGGTCGCGACCCCGGCGAGCAAACGCTGGGCCTCTTGCACCCGGGGCAGGTCGATCGACCAGGTGATGCTCAGGCGCGCGCCGGCGAACTCGTTGATGTAGGCCTGCAGCGCGTCGTTCGCGCCGGGCCCGCCCTGCTGCACCCGGCCCAGCGTGTCGGCCCAAAAGGCCTCGGCGTCGTCGCGCAGGCGCTTCTCGGCGGCGGCCACCCGGCCCAGCCGGTCGGCGGCGGCCAGGGCCTCGAAGGTCGACCGCGGCGGCGCCTGCTCGAGCGCGCCCCCGGTCACCAGCGTCCAGCTCTGGGACGCCGGGCTCAGGTCGAGGGTCGGCTGACCGGCGCGCCCGAGCAGGCCCGGCACCCGGGCGGTGTAGGCCTGGGCCTCGGCCATGGTGACCCGGCCATCGCGGGCGCCGTCGAGCTCGCCGTCGGCCCAGCCCCGCAGCGCGCCGAGCACCGACCAGGTGAAGAGGCCGTGGCGGGCGCCCTCGAGCGCCTGGGCCTGGCCGTCGCCGCGGTCGGCGGCCCAGAAGAGCACCCGCGGGTCATCGCCGGCCCAGCCCGCCGGGGCCTTGGCCTTGGCGCCAGCCACCACCTCGAGCCCGTCGCGGCCCAGGCTGCCGAAGCCAGCGTCCAGCACGAAGACCACGCGGCTGACGCTCTTGTTCTTGAGGGCCGCGGCGCTGAGCTCGGCGAGGCTCACGCTGCCCTGATCGACGGTGCCCGGCTCGGCGTCGACGCCGACCAGCACGCGCTCGCCGCCGCTGCCGACCGCCCCGTGGCCGGCGAAGTAGATCCACATCGTGCCGCGCTTGCCCACCCGCTTGCCGGCCTTCTCGACCAGCTTGAGCATGGTGCGCCGGTCGATGTCTTCGGCGTAGGCGACCCGCGAGCCAGACATGCCGCGGCTGGTCAGGGCCCACTCGCGGAAGGCCCGGGCGTCGAGGCCGGCCCAGGTCGCCTGGGGCAGGTGGCCGTAGGCCTCGTTGCCGATGATGAGAGCGGCGTCCAGCGGCGACTTCTCGCCGGTTCGCACCGCGGGCTCGACCTTGGGCACCTCGGCGGCCTGGGCCGGGCCCCCGGGGGCTGCGGCGCCGACGGCCGCGAGCAGCAGGCCGAGCAGGAGCGCGGCGCGGGCGGGCGGGCGGCGGGCTGTGGAGGGGGCGCTGCGCATGCGGGGCTCGGGGCGAGGGCGGAGGGGCCGCGGCTGTGGGATGCTGGCGCCACGCGGGCGCGGGGCCGTCTCCGATCCTGCCATGGCCGGCCGCACCGGGCAAACCAACGGCGAGGAAGCTCATGAGCGCAGTGATCTCAGCGATGGCCCGCGGGCTGCTCGGCGCGGCGGCCCTGCTCGGGGCGGGCTGCGGCGCCAAGCCCGGCGCGGACAGCGCCGGCGCAGAGGGGCACGGGGCGGACGGCGCGGCCGACGGGGCCAGCGGCGGCGCGGACGGGTCCGGGGACGGCGCCGACGGGGCCGACGGCGGCGCGCCGGTCGACGCCGACGGCGACGGGGTGCCGGCGCCCGAGGACTGCGACGACCAAGACCGGCTCAGCTACCCCGGGGCGGCCGAGGCCTACAACGGCGTCGACGACGACTGCGACGGCCGGATCGACGCCGACGGCGACTATGTCGGCGCGCTGGCGCTGTCGGGCAACGCCGAGATCGAGGGCGTGGTCGAGCCCTGGGCGCTGGGCTGCCCGGCCACGCTCAGCCGCGGCGGCGGGGCCATGCGCCTCGAGGTCCGCTGCACGCCGCCGGCCGACGATGACTATCTGCAGCTCATTTTGGGCGCTGAGCTGCTGGTGGTCGCCGAGGCGCCGACGGTCAGCGGCGACCGGTGGGCGGGCCGGGGCGAGCTGCGCAGCAGCGCCGGCTGGGACACCTGGGCCGACGTCACGGTGCAATTCTCTGGCTTCTCCGACCCGGCGGTCACCGTGGCCCGCGACACCGTCAGCCTCAGCCTGCGGGGCGAGGGCGCGCTGGGCCTGCCGGGCCGCTGATCGGCGCGGCCGCCGGGGCGCCGCCGGGATCGGAGCCGGGCCCGGGGCGCACCGTGCAGGCCGGCAGCGGGCTGCTCAGGCCCTTGAGCGGCAGCGGCAGCAGCGGACCGACCACCAGCCCCGCGCGCTCGGCGGCCCCGGGCGGCAGCTCGGCCAGCGCGGCCCCCGAGAGGTAGCACTCGAGCGGCCCGGCCACGCCGCAGAGCCGGGCGGCGATGTTCACGGTGCTGCCGAGCACGGTGAACTCGCGCCGATCCTCGCTGCCCAGGTCGCCGCGCAGCACCGGCCCGACGTGGATGCCGAGGCCGACCGGCAGCGGGTGCCAGATCTGCACCGCCTCGTCGTCGCGGGCCCAGCGCACGATGTCGGCGGCGGCGCAGACCGCCTGCAAGGCGCCCTGGGCGTCGGGGAAGACCGCCAGCATGCCGTCGCCGCTGAACTTGTCGACGTAGCCGCCCCAGTGGCGGACCAGCTCGGCTTGCCGCGCCAGCACGGTGTTCATGGCCTCAAACAGGGTGTCGAGGTCCTCGGCGAGGCTGGTGGCGGTAAAGCCCCGCAGGTCGCTGAACAAGATCGTGGCGTGCAGGCGCTCGGGCTTGCGGTTGCCGAGCAGGCGGCTGCGGGCGGGCTGGCTGACGTAGCGCTCGAGCTCGGCGGTCAGGCGGCTGGCCTGCAGCTCGGCCCGGCGGCGGGCGACGAGGTTGGCCGCCCGGGCCAGCAGCACCGGCACTTGCACGCCCTTGCTCAAAAAGTCGTCGGCGCCGCTCTCGAGCGCCTCGACCTGGCTGTCGTCGTCGGCCCGGCCGGTCAACACGAGCACGGGGGTCAGCGCCGAGCTGGGGACGGCGCGCAGCAGGGGCAGCAGGCCGAGGCCGTCGCCGTCGGGCAGCCCCAGATCGAGCAGCACGAGGTCGAAGGTGGCGTCCCGCAGGGCCTCGAGCGCGGCGGTGAAGCTCGCGGCCTCGGTGACCGCGGCGCCGGCCCGCAGCAGGGCCCGGCTGAGGTTGCGGCGCAGCAGCGGGTCGTCGTCCACGACGAGCACGGCGGCGTCTCGCAGGGGCTGGCGCGGGGCGACGGGGGCGGAGGGCGCGCTCATGCGCCGACCTGCGGGGGCCGCTGGGGCTGTGGGCGCACGGTCGCTCCGAGGAGGGGGGCCACAGCCAAGAGGCTGCGGCGCGGCCGGACGGAGTCCCCTGCAAGTCACCCCGTCCGGCGCGCACGCGGAGCATCCCATGCATCGGGCCCGCTGCGCCGACCTTGAGGCGAGCCGCGCGGGAAAATCGGGGCCGGTCCGCGGCCCTCGACCTGGCGCGGCGTGGCGCGCGCGGCGGCGCCGAGATCGACGGCGTGGGGCGGCCCCTCGGGGCGCCTGCGGCCCCCCTCCGCGCTCGCCCGCGGGGCCGGCCGGGGCTCCGCCTCGCGGCGGGATCCCCGGCCGCGCGGGCTCGGCCGCTGCGCGGCCGCCGCTGCGCGGCGCGCGCGTTCCGGGCGGGCGCGGCTGAAGCCAGCCTGTCACCCGCTCTCCCCCGCGGTCGCGCGCGCATGGCCGGGTGGCGGTGGTAGACTCCGGGCCTTCCCCGGAGTTGTTCCATGCGCCGCGCCCTCCTGCTGCTCCTCCCCCTCGTCGCCATCGCCTGCCGCAGCGAGGGCAAAGGCGCGGTCGAAGAGGCCATCGACGGCTTCAACGCCTCGGCCGACCTCGACAGCGACGGCTTCCTCGCCGACGAAGACTGCAACGACCAAGACGGCGCGATCAACAGCGGGGCCGACGAGGTCTGCGACGGCGTCGACAACGACTGCGACGGCGAGATCGACGAGGGCGTGACCGAGGCCTGGTTCGCCGACGCCGACGGCGACGGTTTTGGTGACGAGGCCGCGCCCGGCGAGGGCTGCGCGCCCCCCGCCGCAGCCGCCGCGGTGGCCGGCGACTGCGACGACAGTGACCCTGAGGTCTTCCCCGCGGCGCCCGAGCGCTGCGACGGCGTCGATCAAGACTGCGACGGCGTGATCGACGAAGACCTGACCGCGGTCTGGTACGCCGACGCCGACGCCGACGGCTTCGGCGATCCCTTGACCACCACCGACGACTGCGACCCCGAGGCCGGCTGGGTGGCCGAGGCCGGCGACTGTGACGACGCCGACGCCACCACCGCGCCCGGCGCCGAAGAGCTGTGCGACGAGCGCGACAACGACTGCGACGGCGTGGTCGACGAAGACGTGTCGACCACCTGGTACGCCGACCGCGACGCCGACGGCTGGGGCACCCTGGCCGAGACGGTCGAGGCCTGCGCCCCGCCCGCCGGCTACGCCGACCGCACCGGCGACTGCGCCGACGACGACGCGGCGGTCAGCCCGTCGGCCGCCGAGGTCTGCGACGGCCAAGACAACGACTGCGACGGTGACATCGACGAAGACGGCCTGTTGAGCTGGTACGCCGACGCCGACAGCGACGGCTACGGCGCGGGCGCGCCGACCCTGGCCTGCGCGGCGCCATCGGGCGCGGTCTCGACCGACGGCGACTGCGACGACGCCGTGTTCGCCATCAACCCGGGCGCCGCTGAGGTCTGTGACGGCGACGACAACGACTGCGACGGCGCGGTCGACGACGCCGACCCCAGCCTCGACCTCAGCTCGGCCACCGCGTGGACCTTCGACGGCGACGGCGACGGCTACGGCTCGGGCTCGCCGGTGCGGGCCTGCGTGGCGCCGCCCGGCGGCGTGACGCTCGACGGCGACTGCAACGAGCGCTCCGCGGCGATCAACCCTGGGGCCGACGAGGTCTGCAACAGCGTCGACGACGACTGCGACGGCTTGTCCGACGACGCCGACCCCAGCCTCGATCTGGGCACCACCACCACCTGGGTGACCGACGCCGACGGCGACGGCTGGGGGGCCAGCGGCGGCGCGGCGACGAGCTCCTGCAGCGCGCCCTCGGGCACCGCGGGCCGGCGCGGCGACTGCGATGACGGCGACCTCGCGGTCAACCCGGGCGCGGCCGAGAGCTGCGACGGCTACGACGAGGACTGCGACGGCGCGGCTGACGAGGGCGGCGCCTGCGGCTGCGCGGTGGTGGCCGACCCGGCCGACCCGCTGCACGTCTACCAGCTCTGCAGCGACCCCCTGTCGTGGACCGCGGCCCGCGACGCCTGCCGGGCCAGCGGCTACGAGCTGGTCACGATCAACGACGCCGCCGAGAACACCTTCGTCGACGGCCAAGCCGACGCGCGCAGCACCAGCCGCTGGTGGACCGGCTTCAACGACATCTCGACCGAGGGCACCTGGGCTTGGGTGAGCGGCCAGACCAGCAGCTACGCGCCCTGGGGCGGCGGCGAGCCGAACAACTCGGGCGGTGGTGAAGACTGCGGTCAGATCAACCGTTTCCACCCCGCCCTGACCTGGAACGACGAGCCCTGCAGCACGGCCTACGCCTACATCTGCGAGGCGGGCGACTGAGCGGGGGCCGGCGCGCGGGGCCCCTGCGGGCCGGCGCGTGCGCAGGCAGCCATCGTAACATCCCTTGTTTCAATCGGATGTCGTGATCAGCCCTCCGGCTCGGCTCAGCGGCAGCGCGCCTCGAGCGCGTCAAGCCGCGCCTCCAGCGCCGCGTTTTGGGCGCGCAGGGCCTCGAGCTGGGCCTGCTGCTCTTGCACGGCGGCCAGGGTCAGGCTGGTGTAGCCGTAGAGGTCGACCCGCTCGCCGCCGGGGCGCACCGCCGGGTGGTGGCCGCCGGCGGGCGCGAGGTCCTCGATGATGAAGCCGAGGTGCGCCGGGCTGGCCGGATCTTGGTCGGTGTAGCGCCAGGTCGACAGGGGCACGGCCAGCGCCGCGGCGGCCGCCTGCGCCCGGGCCGCCGGTTCCAGGCGGTGGATCTGGTGCTTGAAGCGGGCGGCGCTGCGGGGGCAGCCGCCCTCTTGGTCCTTGGGGTCCTCGGCCGCGCACACAAAGAAAGTGTTGCAGTCGGTCTGCATGTCGCACTGGGCGCCGGCCTCGGCGCAGGGCGCGCCCTCGGCCTCGATCGTGCAGACCGGCACGCCCTCGGTCGGGCCGCGGTATCCGCCGCACGAGGGGTCGCCGCAGGTGCTGTACCAGTACAGCGGCGGTCCGCCGTCCGCGCCGTCGCTGGCGCCGTCGGCGCCGTCCGTGCCATCTGCGCCGTCGCTGGCGCCGTCTGCGCCGTCGGTGGCCCCGTCACTGGCGCCGTCTGCGCCGTCGCTGGCGCCGTCATCAGCGGGCTGGTCGTCTTTGTCCTCGCAGGCGGGCAGGGCGAGGGCGGCGAAGAGCGCCAGGGGCGCGAGCAGGCGGCGGTCGGGCATCGGTCCTCCAGGGGGCGCGGGGCCCCCTGCGCCCATCATGCCGCTGCGCGGTCGGCGGCGCCACGCCGCGCGCGCTGGACCCCCTGCCGTAGATCAGGCCGCGGCGCGGCCCTCAGCCCTTGAGGCGCGTGCCCGCCAAGGCGCCGGCCAGGGTGGCCTCGACCCGGGCGGCGCGGGTGGCGTCCTTTTTCGCGTCGGCGACCCAGGCGGCGTAGTCGCGCTGGGCCGAGGGCGAGAGCCGGCCAAAAGCGGCCTCGGCCTCGGGCGCTGCAGCGAGCGCCGCGGCCAGGTCGGGGTGCAGCTCGACCGGCCGGGGCTCGAGATCGAGGTGCAGCTCGACCTCGACCGTGTCGCCGGGGCCCTTGCCGAGCGCCGCGA
>JBJONS010000477.1:0-15424 GCA_046051725.1 Pseudomonadota bacterium
GATGGCGTCGGTGTAGCCCCGCACGGCGTGAAGCCGCACCCAGGGCATGATCGGCTCGCCCGAGGCCGGGTCACGGTAGTCGGGCTGGTGCATGTGGAGGAGCAGGGCGATCTGCGCGGTCATGCCGCACTTGTACCAGAAGGCGCCGCGGCCTTGCCGCCGCGCCCGCCACCGCGCCCCGCCGCGGCATAGGATCCCGGCCCATGCGCAGCCTCATCGACCAGTTCTGCCCCAACATCCACGACGCCCCCATCACCGCCGCGGCCTACGACCCGTGGAGCGGCGTGCAGGCGACCGCCGACAGCAGCGGCGTGGTCGCCGTGCAGCGCAACGGCGAGAGCAGCCCCGGGCTGATCTTCCAGCCCGGCGCGCCGATCTTCGGCTCACTGGCGCTGATCCGCGGCGGCAGCCTCGTGGCGATCGGCGACGAGGACGGCAGCGTCGGGGTCTACAGCACCGCCGACGGCAGCGAGTACTTCCGCGAGGCCCGCGAGGGCGGCCGCGGGCGCGTGCGGGCCATGCGCGGCGTCGCCATCTCGCCAGACGGCTCGATGTTGGCCTCGATCTCGAAAGACCGCCTCGTGCGGGCCTGGGATCTGAGCCGGGGCGAGCGGGTCAACGCCTGGCAGGACTTCTCGGGCGAGACGGTCGCCTTCGATGACCGCGGCGAGCGCCTGCTCCTCATCGATCTCAACGGGCAGCCGACCCTTTTCGACCTGCTGCGGGTGCAGCGCTTCCCGATGACCCGCCTGCCGATGCCGGCCAGCCGCGCCATCTTCACCCTCGACGGCACCCTGGTCCTCGCCGCGGGCCCCGCCGGGATCTCGCTGCTGCGCATCGCCGATGGCGCGGTGGTGGCCAGCTTCGCCACCCAGGGCGGCAGCGGGATCATGAACCTGCTGATCTCGCCCGACAACCAGCGCTGCGCGGTGGTCACGCAGCGCAGCGTGCACCAGTTCAGCCTGCCCGAGCTGCAGCCCGTCGACAGCGTCAAGCACGGCGCCCCCGACCCGAGCGGGGCGGCGGCCTGGTCGCACCTGGGCCTGCGGGTGGGCGGGGCCGACGGCCTGCTGCACAGCGGCAAGGGCGGCTCGGCCGGCGGGGTGAGCCTCGCCACCGGCTTTGGCGAGCACCGGCTGGCCGTGCACCACGACCGCGTCGCCCACTGGCGGGGCCGGTCCCGGCGGGTCGAGATCAACGCCGGCGGGCCGATCGCCGACGCCCAGATCGACCGTGATGGCCGCATCATCGGCGTGCTGCCCGAGCGGGGGCCCATCGCCGTCTTTGACGTCGACACGGGCAAGAAGGTCTTCGAGGCCGGCCCCGAGACCAGCGGGGCCACCCAGCTCTGCGTCGGCGGCACCGTGGTCGCCGCCCGCATGCCCCAGGGCGGCTGCCGCTGGTGGGATCTGGCCTTGAACAAGGGCTACGAGCTGGCTTGGCCCAGCTCGATCGCGCTGAGCGGCGGCGGCACCTGGCTCGGGGTTGTGACCCCCAAGGGCGCGGTGCGGGTGCTCGACCCGGCCACCGGCAAGGACATCATGAAGCCGCCCACGCCCGGCGGCAGCGCGGCTGTGCGGCTGCTCAGCTTCGTCAACAAGCGGCCCGACCTGCTCGTGTTCGACGCCGAGGGCATCCTCAGCCACTACGACCTCACCGAGGCCGGCCGCGGCGGCCCGCCCGCGCACCCCCGCGACGTGCTCAGCGTCAACGTTCCGGTGGATCGCCTCTGGGGCATCGCCGGCGGCGAGCGCTGCGCCCTGCGCCTGCCCGAGGGCGCGACCTGCACCATCCTCTTCGTCGATCTGCGCAGCTCGGCGGTGGTGGCCGAGCAGAGCGGCCTGCACCCCGCGGCCAGCGTCGACCCCGAGACCGGCGCGGTGCTGCAGCCGGCGCGCTCGGCGGCGGTGCTCGAGTCGGACGTCAACGGCGCCGAGCAGGCGGTCCTGCGCGCCCTGCCCGGCGGCGAGTGGATCAGCTTCGGCCCCCGCGGCGTGCTCGCCGCGAGCCCCTCGGCCGGCACGGCGATCTGACACCGGCCTGCCGCTGACCCGGCGGGCGACGGCCCAGCACCCCGGGGCCTGCCCGCAGCTGCCCGGGCCGGGGCCTCCGCGGCGCCCCCTCCTCGCCCACCGCAGCAGCGGGCCGCGGCGCCTTTGGGGGGCTCGATCGACGCGCGTCTCGACGCGGGAGCGTATTGACTTCGACTTTCATCATCAAAATCGACCCCTCAGCCCTTGCGCGCCCCGGCCCTCCAGGCTAAATGGAATCGACTTTCATTACCAACCGGGAACGGGCCCTCCCCGGGGCCCTCGGAGCGCGCGATGCACAGCCCTCACCTCCGCCTCACCCTCCTTTGCCGCGCGCTGCCGCTGGGGCTCGGCGTCCTGGTCGGGCTCAGCGGGTGCACCAGCGGTGAAAAAGCCGACGACAGCGCCGATCTGGGCACCGACGACGGCAGCGCTGATGGCGCCGATGGGGCCGACGGCGCCGACGGGGCCGATGGCGGGGGCGACGGCGGCGGGGGCAGCGGCGAGGGCTACGCCTTCACCAGCCGCTTCAACGGCGAGAGCAGCGTGGCGTACAGCGGTCAGGTCATGCGCCACCTGCTGATCGAGGACATGAAGACCTGGATCGGCGGGCTGACCGGCCGGGTCGACGGGGGCTGGTTCCCCGTGGACGGCGAGGTAGAGGCCGAGCTGATGTTCTACTACGCCTTCGACAGCGCCACCTCGGGCGGCGTGCCGCACGCCAAGGTCACCGATCCGGCCGCCCTGCAGCGCACCTACGACGAGGTCTCGACCGACAAAGACCTCGTCGGCAAGATCGCCGGGAACGATGAGGTGGGGCAGCACGTCGACTGGTCGACCGCGCTGGTCGGCTGGGGGGCGCCGGGCAGCCACAGCCCCGACGGCCTCGCCCGGGCCTGGATGGCCCAGATCGAAGACAACGCCATCGCCCGCAGCAACGGCGACATCCCCCGCGACCCCACCGGCGCGCCCATCGCGGCGGTGTACCTGACCCCCGAGGGCCAGGACCTGCAGCAGCTGCTGCAGAAGTTCCTCACCGGGGCCATCGCGTTCAGCCAAGGCGCCGATGACTACCTCGACGATGATCTCGACGGCAAGGGCCTGAACTCGGACCACAGCGGCCCCGAGGGCGAAGAGAGCTACACCGCGCTCGAGCACGCCTGGGACGAGGGCTTCGGCTACTTCGGCGCCGCCCGCGACTATGGCGACTGGGACGACAGCCTCACCGCGGGCGCCGCGGTCCGCGACACCTGGGCGCCCGACGGGGCCATCGATCTCTTGACCGAGGCGAGCTGGGGCCACAGCGTCAACGCCGGCAAGCGCGACGACGGCGCGCTGGTGGCCACCGATCTCAGCGGCGCGGCCTGGACGCACTTCGTCGAGGGCCGGCGCCTTCTCGCCGAGACCAGCGGGCCGCTCGACGAGGACCAGCGGGCCGCGCTCCTCGCCCACCGCGACGGCGCGCTGACCGCGTGGGAGGCCGCGCTCGCCGCGACCATCGTCCACTACATCAACGACGTGCTGCGCGACATGGGGGCCTTCGGCACCGACGGCTACCGCTTCGCCGACCACGCCAAGCACTGGAGCGAGCTCAAGGGCTTCGCGCTCAGCCTGCAGTTCAACCCGCGCTCGCCGCTGAGCGACGCCGACTTCGCGGCCCTGCACGCCATGCTCGGCGAGGCGCCGGTGCTGCCCAACGCCGACCCCGCGCAGATCGCCGCCTACGCCGAGGCCCTGCTCGAGGCCCGCGCGCTCATCGGCGCCACCTACGGCTTTGACGCCGGCAACCTCGGGGACGCGGATGGCGCCAATGGCTGGTGAGCACCGCGGCTGGTTCAGCCTGATCGCCGTCTGCGGCGTCATTTTCATCCAAGACCTCGCCTGCGCCCTCGGCAAGGGCGGGGCCACCGACCCGGCGGTCGCCGACGCCCTGCAGGCCACCGTGGCCGGGGCCGCGCCCCTGGTCATCGCGCCGGCCCTCGAGGCCGCGGCGACCGAGCTCGCGGCGCTCGACGCCGCCCTCGCCGCCTGGGAGGCCGCTGGGGGCGCCGCCGCCGAGCAAGAGGCCGCCCAGCAGGCCCACCAGCGGGCCTTGGCCGCGTGGCAGCGGGTCGAGCTGATGGAGGTCGGGCCGCTCGGCAGCAGCCTGAACGTCGTCGGCGGCGCCGATCTGCGCGACCGGGTCTACTCGTGGCCGGTGGTCAACCCCTGCCGGGTCGACCAAGAGACGGCCACCGCCGGCTACGCCGCGGCCGACTTCATGGACGTCGCGCTCGACAACGTCCGGGGCCTCGACGCGATCGCGCACCTGCTGTGGGCGCCGGCCGGCGAGAACGCCTGCCCGAGCCAGGTCGACATCAACGCCCAGGGCACTTGGGCCGCGCTCGGCCCCGACGAGATCGCCCTGCGCCGCGCCGCCTACGCGCGGGTGGCGCTCGCCGACGCCGCCGCCACGCTCGACGAGGCCCGCGCCGCCTTCGCCGCGGGGGGCGACTGGGCCGCCGCGCTCGAGCAGGCGGGCCAAGGCGGGGGCCCCTACGAGAGCCGCGAAGCCGCGCTGAACGCCCTCTATGACGCCGCTTTTTACATCGAGGCGGTGGCCAAAGACCAGAAGCTGGCCGAGCCCATGGGCCTGCGCGACTGCACCACCGACTGCCTCGGCCTGGTCGAGGCGGCCGAGGCCGGGACCTCGCACCTGCTGCTGCGCGAGAACCTCGCGGCCTTCCGCCAGCTCTGGGCGATGGGCGAGGGCAGCGGTTTCGACGACCTGCTGCGCAGCCTCGGGCAGGACGCCCTGGTCGCCGAGGTCGAGGCCGCGCTGACCGCCGCCGAGGCCGCCGCGCTGGCCCTCGAGCAGCCCGTCGACGCCGCCTTGACGGCAGGCGACCCGGCGTTGACCGCGCTCTACGAGGCGATGGTCGAGCTCGGCCGCCTCTGGAAAGAGGACGTGGCGACCGCGCTGGTGATGACCGTGCCCGCCGAGGCCGCGGGCGACAACGACTGAGGCCAGCGGGCGGGTGGGCCAGCGGGGGTGGTGGTGAACGACGGCGCCAACGATGTGCTGCACGCGATCCTGAGCAGCCTCGGCCAGCCGTTGCTCGACCCGGGCAGCCGCACCTTCTGGCCCTGGCTGCTCGGCGCCGCGCTGGTCGCCGCCGCGCTGCGGGTGTGGGCGACCGGGCGGGGCCCGGCCGGGTGGGCCCTGGCCCAGGTGCGCTGGCACAGCGTGCTTCACGCCATTTTCCCGTATCGCTGGCTGCGGGGGCCCTCGGGCCAGCTCGACCTGCAGCTGCTGGTGCTGCGCCGCCTCATCGCGGTGGCCCGGGCCGGCGGCGGGGCATCGGGCGCCTACCTGCTCGGCACCCGCCTGGTGATGCTGCTGGATCGCGCGGTCGGCGCGCCGACCCCTCCCGCGCTGCCGGCGTGGCTGCTGACGGTGGTCTACAGCCTCGCCCTGTTCATCAGCTGGGACCTGTCGCGCTTCCTGCTCCACCGGCTGATGCACCGGGCCCCCGCGCTGTGGGCCTTCCACGAGGTCCACCACTCGGCCACCCAGCTCACCCCGCTGACCTTCCACCGGACCCACCCCGTCGAGTCGCTGCTGTACGCACTGCGCGGGGTGGTGGCCACGGGGGTGGTCGCGGGGCTGTTCTACTGGACCTTCCGCGGGGCGGCGGCCGAGCACACCCTGCTCGGCGTGCACTCCATCGGGCTGGTGCTCAACGGGCTCACCGGAAACCTGCGCCACAGCGCCGTCTTCGTGCGCTTCCCGGCGGCCGTCGAGCGCTGGCTGCTCTCGCCGGCCCAGCACCAGCTGCACCACAGCGCCGATCCCGCGCACCACGACGCCAATTACGGCACCTGGATCGCGCTGTGGGACCGCGCCGCGGGCACCCTCCTCCCCTCCCCTCCCGCGCCGGTCGGCCGCTTCGGCGTGCCGGAGGCGCGCCACGAGCAGCGCTTGGCCTCCGCCCTCCTGTCCCCCTTCCGCGTCGCGGCAGCGGAGCTCTCCCGCCCCGCCCGCGCGGGGATGCTGTCCCTGCCGCTGCTCTCGGCGCCGCTGCTCTCTTCGCTCTGGCCGGGCCGCGCCGCGGCGGCCCCGCCCGAGGACGCCCCGCCCGCCGACGATGAGGCCGGCGGCACCGCCGAGAGCATCGTCGTCACCGCGCCGGACGGCACGCCGCGGGTCGCCGGCTCGGCCCACGTGGTCAGCGAGGCCGAGCTCGAGCGCTTCGAGTACACCGATATCCACAAGGTCCTGGCCAAGATCCCCGGCGTGACCATCCGGGTCGAGGACGGCTTCGGCCTGCGCCCGAACATCGGCATGCGCGGCGTCGACAGCGACCGCAGCTCGAAGATCCTGCTGCTCGAGGACGGCCTGCCGCTCGCGCCGGCGCCCTACGCCGCGCCGGCGGCCTACTACTTCCCCCTCACCCAGCGGATCGTGGGGGTCGAGGTCTTCAAGGGCGCCACAGCGATCCGCCAGGGTCCCCAGACCATCGCCGGCGCGGTCAACCTGCTGACCCGCCCCGTCGGCCCGCGCGACGCGGCGGCCTTGGACCTCGCGGTCGGCCCCCGCGACACCCAGAAGCTGCACGGCTGGGTCAACGTGCGGTCCGGCGGTCTGGGTCTGCTGCTCGAGGGCGCCCACCTGGGCAGCGGCGGCTTCAAGCAGCTCGACACCAGCGGAGACACGGGCTTCTCGCGCGACGACCTGATGGGCAAGGCCGAGCTCCGCCTGCCCGGCCTCGCCGGCGGGCGCCAACGCCTCGAGCTCAAGCTCGGGTGGGGTCAAGAGCAGTCCCGCGAGACCTACCTCGGGCTCTCGCTCGATGACTTCAAGGCCGACCCGCTGCGCCGCTACAGCGCCAGCGCCGATGATCTCATGGAGTGGGACCGCAGCGCCGGCAGCCTGCGCTGGTTCTGGACCCACCCCCAGGTCCGCGCCGAGCTGAGCGCCTACGGCGCGGTCCTCGACCGCACCTGGCTGCGTTTTGACGGTCTCGGCAGCGGGGTCGACGTCAACGAGGTCCTCACCGCCGATCTGGGCGGGGCCAACGCCGAGGCGACCCGGCTCGCCGCCCTGCTCGCTGGCGAGGTCGACAGCGCCTCGGCTGACGAGAACATCGTGCTGGTGACCAATGACCGGCGTTTTCGCAGCGGGGGCGTCCAGGCGCGGCTGACCCAGACCGCCGGCGGGGCCCGCTGGGGCAGCGAGCTCGAGCTGGGGGTCCGCGTCCACGGGGATCAGGTGCTGCGCGACCACACGGCCCAGCAGCGGCCGATGGCCGGCGGTCGGCTCCAAGAGCGGGTCGGCGCCCTGGCCCAGACCACCGACTCGGAGGCCGGGGCCCGGGCGCTCAGCGTGCACCTCGCCGAAGACCTGCGCTTGGGCCCCGTGCACCTGCTGCCCGGCTTGCGCCTCGAGCAGGTCCACACCCGCCTCGACGACGCGCTGGTCGATGATCCGGCCATCGTCGCCGACACCCGCACCCTGCTGCCCGGCGCGGGCGCCCTCTGGTCGGCCACCCCGTGGCTGGACCTTTTTGGCGCGGCGCACCGTGGCTCCTCCCCCGTGCCGCCGGGCAGCCCCGCGGGCACCAAGCCCGAGCTGGCCAACAACTTCGAGGCGGGCCTGCGCCTGAGCCCGCGGGCGACCCGCCTCGAGCTGGTCGGCTTCTGGAGCGCCTACGACAACCTCACCGGCCAGTGCACCCTGTCCGGCGGCTGCGCCGACGCCCAGCTCGATCAGCAGTTCAACGGGGGCGAGGCCGACGTCTGGGGCGCCGAGGGCAGCCTGCACCAAGAGCTGGGCCTGCCCGGGAAGTGGCTGCTCATCGGCGATCTGGCCGGCACCTGGACCGAGAGCGCCTTCCGCACCGGGTTCGTCTCGGCCCTGCCGCGCTGGGGCACCGTCGAGCCGGGCGACGCGCTGCCCTACCTGCCGCAGCTGCAGGGCACCGCCGGGCTGAGCGCGGTGCACCCGCGGGTCAACGCCGCGCTCTCGGCCACCGGGCGCAGCGCCCAGCGCGACATCGCCGGCCAGGGCGTGATCCCCACCGACGAGCGCCTGCCGGCGGTGGTCACCGTCGACGCGGCCCTGCACGGCCAGCTGCGCGGCCCGCTCTGGGGCTACCTGACCGTCAACAACGTGCTGAACACCATTGTCATGGAGTCGCTGCGGCCGTACGGCGCCCGGCCCTCGGCTCCCCGGCAGCTCATGGCCGGGATCACGCTGACCGGCGGTTGATCGGGCGCCTGCGGCCCCCCTCCGCGCGCGCGGCCGGGCACCCCGCCGGCCGCCCGGGGGGCGTCCTGCGGGGCGGCCGCTTGGTCGGCTGCGCCGACCCGCCTATCGGCGGCGCTGCGGTCGGCCGGGCGCGGGGCCTAGAAGTCGACCGAGGCCCCGCAGCCGCAGGGGCGCTTGGCCTGCGGGTTCTCGATCTCGAAGCCAGCGGCCATCATGTCATCCTTCCAGCCGATGGTGCTGTTCTTGAGCTTGGCCATGTGCTCGCGGCTCACGAAGACCCGCACCTCGCCCTCACCAAAGACGAGATCATCGTCAGTGGCGCTCTCTTCGAACTCGAGCAGGTACTTGTAGCCGCTGCAGCCGCCCCCGGTCAGGCCAAAGCGCAGGCCCCAGCCCTCTTCGCCGTACTCTTTGCTGAGCTCGACGATGTTCTCGGCGGCGTCGGGGGTGATGTGGATGGTGTCGGCCTCGGTGAAGCCGGGGCCCTCGTCGGCGGCGGTGACCGCCCCGGTGTTCTCAGCGTTCTCGGTCGCGTGATCCATGTGCGCCTGCTCCTCGGCGGGTGGCGGGGTCGCCGGCGCGGCGGCCGGCGGTGAAGGTCAGCTAACGGCGGGCGGGCGCGGCGCACCGACAAGGCGCAGCGTCCGCGCGACCCGCCACGCCCGGTAGGGGATCTGGGCGGCGACCAGCACGTAGAGCGCGGGCCCGAGCTTGTGCAGCCGCCACGCGCCGTCGAGGTCGAGGTGCCCCATGTAGGTGAAGCTGCGGGTCATGCCGCAGCCGAAGCACGCGCGGTCGAGCACGATCTGCGACAGGCACAGCGGCGGCAGCTGCCAGCCGAGCAGCGTGAGCGCGCTGTCGCCCGGGGTGAGCACCACGCTGAGCGCGGTCACGACCAGGGCCCCGAGGCCGAGCTGCAGGTCTCCCCGCGCCCGGTCCCAGGGCCGCGCCGCCGCCGGCTCAGGCCGGCTTGTGTCGGCGGCCACCGCGCCCGGTCTCTGCCGCGATGCGGTCGAGGATGCCGTTGACGAAGGCCTTGCTGTCGGTGTCGCCAAAACGCTTGGCCAGCTCGATCGCCTCGTTGATGGCCACGCTGTGGGGCACCTCGGGGCAGGCCAGCAGCTCGAAAGTGCAGATGCGCAGGATGTTGCGGTCGACCAGCGGCATCCGGCGCACGCGCCAGTTCGTGCTCGCGGTGTCGATGAGGCCGTCGATCTCGGCGCCGCGCTCGAGCACCCCGCCGACGAGCTGCCGGGCGTACTGCAGCTCTTCGAGATCAGCGCCGACACCGTCCATGTCGTCGCCGTCGGTGCGGGTCGCGCCCAGCGCGGCCAGCGCCGGCTCGGCCGACAGGGTGTTCTGCTCGACTTGGTAGAGGGCCTGCAGGGCGAATTCGCGGGAGCGGCGGCGGGACATCAGCGGGCCTCCGGGGTGGTGTGACCCTCGTCGATGGCGCGGAGCAGCCCGACCATCTCGATCGCGGCCGCGGCGGCCTCGCCGCCCTTGTTGCCCATCTTGGTGCCGGCGCGCTCGATGGCCTGCTCGATGGTGTTGGTGGTCAGCACGCCGTTGATGACCGGCAGGCCGAGCTTGAGGCCGACGTTGGCGACGCCCTTGCTGCACTCGCCGGCCACGAAGTCGAAGTGGGGGGTCGAGCCGCGGATGACCGCGCCGAGCGCGATCACGGCGTCGTAGCGGCCCGTCTCGCCGAGCTTCTGGGCCACGAGCGGGATCTCGAAGGCGCCTGGCACCCAGGCCACCGCGACGGCGGCGGTGTCGACGCCGGACCGGCCGAGCACGTCGAGGGCGCCGGCGAGCAGGCGCTCGGTGATGAGATCGTTGAACCGGGCCACGACGATGGCGTAGCGGCCGCTGACCCGGGCGGGGGTCGGTGCGATGAGCTGAGGCACGGGGACTCCAGGAAGATCAGCGGCTCTCGAGGCCGGAGGGCAGCAGGTGGCCGAGCTGGGTGCGGCGCTCGTCGAGGAAGGTGTCGCTGACCGAGCCGCCGCGGATGACCAGCGGCACCTGGCCGCTGACCTGCAGGCCGTAGCCCTCGAGCCCCTTGATCTTGCGGGGGTTGTTGGTCATCAGGTGCAGGTCGCGCACGCCGAGGTCGAGCAGGATCTGGGCGCCGGTGCCCATCTCGCGCAGCTCGCCGCCGCCCGCGTCGCCCGCGCCGGCGGTGGTCAGGCCGAGGTGGGACTTGACGCGGGCCACCAGCGCGTCGGTCTTGAGCGCCGCGCCCACGTGCAGGTAGACCAGGGCGCCCCGGCCCTCGGCGGCGATGGCGTCGAGGGCCGCGTCGAGCTGGCCGCCGCAGTCGCAGTCGCCGACCCGGAAGATGTCGCCGGTCGGGCAGAAGGCCTGCAGGCGCACCAGCGAGGGCGCGCCGTCGCCGAGCTCACCCTTCCAGAGGGCCATGTGCACGCCGCCGTCGGTGCGGCTGCGGTAGACCCGCAGGTTCATCGGGCCGTGCTTGGGCGTCTGGACCACCGTGTCGACCTCGCGATCGACCAGCACCTCGTGGCGGATGCGCCAGCGGATGAGGTCGGCCACGGTCACCACGCGGATCTTGTGCGTCTCGCCGAAGCGCACCAGATCGGGCAGCCGCGCCATGGTGCCGTCGTCGTTCATGATCTCGCAGATGACGCCGGCGGGGCTCAAGCCGGCGAGGCGGGCCATGTCGACGCTGCCCTCGGTCTGGCCGGTGCGCACCAGCACGCCGCCGTCGCGGGCCCGCAGCGGGAAGATGTGGCCGGGCACCACGAGGTCTTGGGGGCCCTTGGTCGGGTCGAGCGCCACCTTGATGGTGTGGGCGCGGTCGGCCGCCGAGATGCCGGTGGTCACGCCCTCGCGCGCCTCGATGCTCACCGTGAACGCCGTGTGGTACGGGCTCTGGTTGTTGGTGGCCATCATCGGCAGCTGCAGCTGGCGCACCCGCTCTTCGGTCATCGACAGGCAGATGAGGCCGCGGCCGTGCGTCGCCATGAAGTTGATGGCCTCGGGCGTCACCGCCTCGGCGGCCATCGTCAGATCACCCTCGTTCTCGCGATCTTCGTCGTCGACGAGGATGATCATGCGGCCAGCGCGGATGTCTTGCAGGCCGAGCTCCACCCGGCGGATCGGATCCGGATCCATCACCACGAACGACATACAGGCTCCAAGGCCGCCGGGGTGGGCGACGTGTGGCGGGGCCCCGCTGCGTCTAGGCGCAGCGCGGGCGAGGGGGCCCCCTAGCCGGGCCCGGGGCCGCTGTCGCGGGGCGATGCGGCGACAGGGCTCAGGTCAGGCCCGGGGCCGCGGGCAGGTAGCGCAGCTCGAGGTCATCGCCGTGCCGGTGCAGGTCGGCCAGCACGAACCGCGGGCCGTCGGCCAGCGAGAAGGGCGCGCCCTCGACCCAGTGCCGGCCGCCCGCCAGCACCCGCGGCGCGAGGAAGAGCCGCAGCTCGTCGACCAGGCCCGCCGAGAGCAGGCTGTGGTGCACCGCGCCGCCGCCCTCGACGAGCAGCGTGTGCACGCCCTCGTCGACCAGGGCCGAGAGGACCGCCCGCAGCGCGAGGCCGCCGGGGCCCCGGGGCACGCGCCGCAGCCGGGCCGGCGCGAGCGCCCGCTCTTGCACGGGATCGGCGTCAGGCGCGGTGAAGATCAACGGCGGGCGCCCCGCGCGCAGCACCTGGGCCGTGGCCGGGGTGCGCAGGCGGCCATCGAGGATCACCGGCAGGGCGTCGCGCCCGCCGGCGATCCGGGTCGTGAGCGCCGGATCATCGTCCAGCACGGTCTGGCTGCCGACCAGGACCGCGTCGCATTGGTCGCGCAGGGCCCGGCCTGCGGCCCGGGCGGCCTCGCCGGTGATCCACTGGCTGCGGCCGGCCGCGTCGGCGATGCGGCCGTCGAGGCTGATCCCGGCCTTGAGGATGACCTGGGGGCGCCCCTGGGTGCGGGCGCGGACGAAGCCAGCGTTGAGCGCCAGCGCCTCGGCCTCGAGCACGCCCACCTCGACCTCGAGGCCCGCGGCGCGCAGCTGGGCGATGCCGCGGCCCTGCATGCGCGGGTCGGGATCGACCATCCCGACGACCACCCGGCGGATGCCCGCCGCGATGACCGCCCCGGTGCAGGGGGGCGTCCGGCCGTGGTGGCAGCAGGGCTCGAGGTTCACGTAGAGGGTCGCGCCCGCCGCCGCGCCCCGGGCGTCGGCGAGGGCCTCGACCTCAGCGTGGGGCTGTCCGGCGCGGGCGTGGAAGCCGGCCCCGACCACGCGGCCCTCGCGCACGAGCACCGCCCCGACCATCGGGTTGGGGGCGGTGCGGCCCCGCGCCCGCGCCGCGAGCGCGAGCGCCTCGGCCATAAAGGCCTGATCTGCCGACGGGTCGGTCACGGTGCCCCTCACCTCAGGCCGCCCCGCCCGGGCCTGCGGCGCCGAGGTAGGGCCGCAGCAGCTGCAGCAGGTCGTCGGGGCCCTCGATCCCGCGCAGCACGCTGGCGAAGCGCACGTAGGCAACGATGTCGACCTCGGCGAGCTCGGCCAGCACGAGCTCGCCCACCTCGGCGCTGGTCACCTCAGGCGTGACGAACAGCGAGACCTTGACCTCGACCCGGGTGGCCAGCTCGTCGATCGTGCGGGCGTCGACCGGCCGCTTGCGGCAGGCCAAGCGCACGCCCTCGACCACCTTGTCGTGGTCGAAGGGCTCGCGCCGGCCCTCGCGCTTGACCACGAGCGGCAGCTTGCGCTCGACCCGCTCGTGGGTGGTGAAGCGGTGGTTGCACTGCAAGCACTGGCGCCGCCGCTTGAGCGCGTCACCGGTCGCCCGGGTCTCGAGGACCTTGGACTCGGGGTGCTGGCAGGCCGGGCAGTTCACGCGGAGCGCCCCGCGCCCTGCGCGCCGCCGTAGAGGGGGAAGGCCGCGCAGAGGCCGCTGACCCCCGCCCGCACCCGGCTGTGCACGTCGGCGTCTTCGGGGCTCGCGAGCAGATCAGCGATCCAGTCGGCGATCTGCTCGGCCTCGGCCACGCCCATGCCGCGGGTGGTCATCGCCGGGGTGCCGACCCGCACTCCCGAGGTGACCATCGGGCTGCGCCGCTCGCCGGGCACGGTGTTCTTGTTGACCGTGATGCCGGCCTTGCCGAGCAGCAGCTCGCCGTCTTTGCCCGACAGCGGGTGATCGCTGAGATCGATGAGCATCAGGTGGTTGTCGGTGCCGCCGCTGACCAGGGTGTGGCCGCGCGACACGAGGCGGGCGGCCATGGCCTTGGCGTTGGCCAGCACCTGCTCTTGGTAGGCGCGGAAGGAGGGCTGCAGCGCCTCGTGGAAGGCCACCGCCTTGGCGGCGATGACGTGCATCAGCGGGCCGCCCTGGCTGCCCGGGAACACCGCGCTGTTCATCGCCTTCATCTGGTCGCGCTTGGCGAGGATGAGCCCGCCGCGCGGGCCCCGCAGCGTCTTGTGGGTGGTGGTCGTGACCACGTCGCAGTGCGGGAAGGGGCTCGGGTGCAGGCCGACCGCGACCAGGCCGGCGATGTGGGCGATGTCGGCCATCAGCAGCGCGCCGACCTCGTCGGCGATGGCCTTGAACGCCGAGAAGTCGATGGTGCGCGGGTAGGCGCTGGCGCCGCAGACGATGAGCTTGGGGCGCTCGGCGAGGGCGACCGCGCGCACCTCGTCCATGTCGAGCCAGCCGTCGGGCCGGACGTGGTAGTGCACCGGCCGGTACAGCCGGCCCGAGCTGTTGACCGGCGAGCCGTGGGTCAGGTGGCCGCCGTGGCTGAGATCGAGGCCGAGGAACGTGTCGCCCGGCTTGAGCAGCGCGAGGAAGACCGCGGAGTTGGCCGAGGCGCCCGAGTGCGGCTGGACGTTGACGCCGATGTCGCAGCCCTCGACCATGAACAGCTTGCGGGCGCGGGCGCGGGCGAGGTTCTCGACCACATCGACGTTCTCGCAGCCACCGTAGTAGCGGGCGCCCGGCAGGCCCTCGGCGTACTTGTTGGTCAGCGGCGAGCCCATCGCCTCCATCACCGCGAGGCTGGCGTGGTTCTCGGACGCGATGAGCTCGAGATCGTGCTGCTGGCGGTCAACCTCGGCCATGACCGAGGCGTAGACTTCGGGATCTTCGCTCTGAAGGTTCGGGAACATCCGGGTGCCTCGGGTCGGTGGGTTCGGCGGAGGGGGAGAGGGTCGGTCCGGGGTGTGGCGGGGCCACCCATCGGCGGAGCGGCGGGGCGACCGACGCCCAGGGTCGGCGGGGCCAGGGTGCTGCGCGGGGGTCAGCGGACGGGGGTCAACGCAGCGGGCCGGCGCCGTGCGCCTCGAGGCCCTGCAGCTTGTCGAGGCGCTGCTGGTGGCGCCCGCCCTCAAAACGCCCGTCGAGGAAGGCGAGGAGGAGCTCGGCCGCCAGCCCGCCGCCGACCACCCGCTCGCCGAGGCACAAGACGTTGGCGTCGTTGTGAAGTCGGGTCGCCCGGGCCGAGAAGGTATCCGAGACCACCGCGGCCCGCACGCCCGGCACGCGGTTCGCGGCCATGGCCATGCCCACGCCGGTCCCGCAGACCAGCAGGCCCCACGCGGCCGCGCCCGAGGCCACCGCGCTCGCCACCGCGTGCGCGAGGTCGGGGTAGTCGCAGCGGGCGCCGTCGAGGCTGCCGTGGTCGACCACCTCGTGGCCCAGCGCGCGGAGCTGCTCGACCAGCTCGTTCTTGAGGCGGAAGCCGGCGTGGTCAGCGCCGACGGCGACCGGGCCGGGCCGGTCCGCGAAGCGGAGGGAGGGGTTCACGCGGCGCTCCAAGAGGCGGGCCCGCGCTCTAATGGGCGGGCCCGCGCCGCGGGAGCGGAGGACACCACCCGAAGCATCAACACTCTTGTCGATGGATGGGCCAAGCCCGGCTCTCCATCGCTTACGACGGCCCAGCAATCCGCGACCAGACGATTCCGTATCATCCCGTAGACGGAACCGCACGGCGGCCACCGAACCAGACGAAAACGTCTGACCACGAACGACACCGACCCCCACACCACGGCCTCGACCCACCCACCCACAGCAGCCGAGGCCTTCGCGGCGACTTACTCATCGCCGACGCGAGCAGCGGGTCGCGCCGAACCTGGGGGGTTTCCAAAGGGGGGCCGTAGCGCGCTGGCGCGCGGCGCCACCGT